>JANMJZ010000087.1:0-8294 GCA_031371635.1 Sphingomonadales bacterium
GCTTTGCCGCGACCGTCGAGCCGAAGATGGTCTCGCTCGACGAGAATCGCGTCGATATCGTCTACGAAATCAGCGAAGGGCCGAAGTCCAAGGTCCGCCGCATCAACATCATCGGGAACGAGGTGTTCAAGGACAGCCGGCTGAAGGCGCAGATGGCGACGAAGGAATCGTCGATCACGCGCATTTTCTCGTCGCGCGACACCTATGACGCCGACCGTCTGGCCTATGACCAGGGCAAGCTGCGCCAATATTATCTGACGCAGGGCTATGCCGACTTCCGCGTGATTTCCGCGGTCGCGGAACTGACCCCCGACAAGCGCGACTTCATCCTGACCTATGTCGTCGAGGAAGGGCCCCGCTACAAATTCGGGGACGTGCTCGCCGAGAGCGAAGTCCGCGATTACAAGGCGGAAACGGTCAAGGCGCAACTGCCGATGAAGACCGGCGACTGGTACGACGCCAAGCTTGTCGAAGACACCGTCGAGAACATCACCAAGACCGCCGGCCTGTTCGGCTATGCCTTCGCCAACGTCGATCCTGTGTTCAACCGGAACAAGGAAGACAAGACGATGAACATCACGTTCCGGGTGGCGGAGACGCCGCGCGTTTACGTGGAAGCCATCAACGTGAACGGCAATACGCTGACCGTCGACAAGGTCTTGCGCCGCGAATTCCGCCTTGCCGAAGGGGATGCGTTCAATGCGTTCTCGGTCAAGCGGTCTGAGGATCGCATCAAGTCGCTCGGCTTTTTCCAGGAGAAGTTCGAGATCAGCCAGAAGCAGGGATCGGCGCCCGACCGCATCGTGCTCGAAGCGAATGTCGAGGAAAAATCCACCGGCGAACTGCAGCTTTCGGCCGGATTCTCGTCGCTCGAGCGCTTCATCGTCAATGCGTCGATCCGCCAGCGCAACTTCCGCGGCAAGGGACAGGAACTGCGCGCGTCGGTCAATTACTCGACCTATTCGAAGTCGGTCGAACTGGGCTTCACCGAACCCTATCTGTTCGATCGCAACATCGCGCTCGGTGGCGATGTCTTCCGCCGCGATTTCAACTCGTTCAATTTCAACGGCACCCAACGCAATACGACATATCAGCAGGTGACGACAGGTTTCCAGATCCGGGCGGGCCTGCCGATCACCGAATTCTGGTCTGTGGCGCTGCGTTATGGGCTGAACTTCGACGAAGTCACACTCGATCCGGCGACTTATTTCTTCAACGGAAGTTGCGACCCGCTTACCGCCGGGCGATACCTTTGCGACTCAATCGGCAACCGGACGACATCGTCGGTGGGCTACAGCATCGTTTACGACAGCCTCAACAACCGCATCCGCCCAAGCAGGGGCGAGCGCTTTGTGTTCAGCCAGGATTTCGCCGGGCTGGGCGGCAACGTGAAATACCTGCGACAGACCCTGAACGCGGCAAAATACTGGCCTGTTCTGAATGGTTTCATCTTCTCGGTGAGTGCGGAAGCGGGATCGCTCATCCCGCTGAATGCCCAACCCGCCAATGGTGCCGACAAGGTTCGCCTGGTCGATCGCTTTTTTCTAGGTCAGCCGCAGTTTCGCGGCTTCGACATTCGGGGCGTTGGGCCGCGTGTGCTGCGCAAGCAGTATGTTGCGACTAGCCCAACCCTGTTCAATGAAGATAGGAACTCCATTAGTAATGATGCCTTGGGCGGGCGGGCATATTATCTGGGCCGTCTTGAACTCGAGATTCCGTTGGGGTCGGGTGCCAGGGAGCTCGGTCTGCGTCCGTCGATCTTCCTCGATGCAGGCGCCGTCTTCGGCGTGTCGCAGCCGCAACTCACGACACTGGCATCGTTTCGCGACCCAACCGATGGCACCATTAAATCACAATGCCGGGATTTGACGACTGGTGCGACAACACTTGCGTCGCCTGGAACTTGTGCCACGAATTTACAGGAAATTCCGGCGTTCGAAGAGACTTTTTACGGCAATTCACCGCGCCCGCGCCTTTCGGTCGGCTTCGGCGTAAACTGGAATTCGCCTTTCGGGCCCTTCCGGATCGATATCGCAAAGGTTCTGCTCAAGGAACCTGGCGACCAAACCCAAACCGTCACATTCAACGTAGGAACTCAATTCTGATGAAGAACATTTTCAAGGCGGCCTCGCTCGCCGCACTCGCGCTCGCCACGACGCCGCTGGCCGCTCAGACCCGCGCCGTCGCGACGCAGGCGATTGTCGTCGACACGAGCCGTATCTTCGCAGAGTGCACCGCATGCAAGGCAGCTCAGGCTGCCCTCAAGGTGCAGGCCGACGCCATTCAGGCGCGTCAGCAGGCGCTTGCCGCACCGCTGCAGACCGAAGGCCAGGCGCTTCAGCAGGCGGTCAACGCGCTTGCCGGCAAGGAGCCCGACGCCGCGCTGAAGGCCCGCGCGACGGCATTCCAGCAGCGGCAGCAGGATGCGCAAAAGGAACTCGCCGGTCGCGAGGAAGCCTTTAACCGCAACCGCGCCTTCGTCGGCCAGCAGGTCAGCGCCAAGCTGAACCCGATCATCGTTGCGACCATGAAGGCGCGCGGCGCCAATGTCGCGATCGATCCGCAGTCGATTCTGGCCTATGAGCCCGCGCTCGACGCCACGGCCGACGTGCTTGCACAGCTCAACACGCAGCTGCCCAGCGTTTCGACGACGGCACCCGCTGCGGCTGCGCCGACCACGCCGCAGCCCACCGGACGCTAAACGCCCGTGAGCACTGCGATCGACATTCGGGGGGTGATGGCGGCGTTGCCTCATCGCTTCCCGATGTTGCTCGTCGATCGCGTCGAGGAGCTGGTCGTCGACGAACGCATCGTCGCGATCAAGGCGGTGACGATCAACGAGCCGTTTTTTGCCGGGCACTTCCCCGGTCGCCCGATTATGCCGGGGGTGCTGATCGTCGAGGCGCTGGCGCAGGCCGCGGGAATCCTCGCGGTCGAATCACTCGGCCTCGCGGGGTCGGGTAAGCTCGTCTACTTCATGGCGATCGACGGTGCGAAGTTCCGCGCGCCGGTCGAGCCGGGCTGCCTCCTGAGGCTGGAGGTCGCGTTCGTCCAGAAGCGCGCCACGGTCTGCAAGTTCACGGGCCGCGCGATGCTCGGCGACAAGCTGGCGGCAGAGGCCAGTTTTACTGCGATGATCGCCGACGCACCCGAATAGGTTGCGTTGAGGCGGACCTGTCGCTATGCGCGCCGCTTCCTTTCGAGGCTGGTCGGAACCAGCCACACATCAGAAAGACATGACATGAAGAGCACCGGTCACCCCGATTACCACATGATCCGGATCAAGATGACGGACGGCACCGAGTTCGAGACGCGCTCGACCTGGGGCAAGGAAGGCGACTTGATGACGCTGGAAATCGATCCGCTTGCGCACCCGGCATGGACGGGCGGCAAGGGCACGATGCTTGACGCCGGTGGCCAGGTCGCGCGCTTCAACAAGCGTTTCGGCGGGCTCAGCCTCAAGAAGTGAGCGGTCCGGAGCCTTCCGCTCCGGCCCCCATCATCGTCACCGCACTGCTTGGGCGCGAGGATTTCGCCTGGGCAGATGCGCTGCGGCGCACACATTTCCCGCCCGAGCGCAATTACTTGCGTGCGCATGTCACGCTTTTCCACCATTTCCCGCCCTCAGTCGAACGCGAGCTTTGCGGACTGCTGCAAGAAGAAGCACGCGGGCATCCGCCCGTTGCGCACCTTGCGTCGCTCATGTCGCTCGGCGGCGGAGTTGCCTACCGCATCGACAGTCCTGACCTGCAGAACGTCCGAGCGCGCATTGCCGACCGGTTTGCTCCGTTGCTCGTGCCGCAAGACAAAGCCGGCTGGCGCCCGCATGTCACGGTTCAGAACAAGGTGAAGGCCGACGTCGCGCGCAGCTTGCTTTGCGCGCTGGAGGCGGATTTCGTACCGCGTCCCCTGGCCATCGCAGGCCTTGCGGCATGGTGGTATCGCGGGGGACCATGGGCGCCGATAGGTGCCTGGGCCTTCGGCAGCGGACACGCAATCAAGCCCCCCTGTTGACGCGTTTGGCGGCGCTGTTATAGGCCGCGCTCCCCTACGGGGCGGAGTAGCTCAGCTGGTTAGAGCACGGGAATCATAATCCTGGGGTCGGGGGTTCAAGTCCCTCCTCCGCTACCATATTCACGGGGCCCTCGCTGCCGGTCGTAACGAGGCGTTACTCTCCAGCGAAAGGCCGTCATGGCTGCCACCCACTCCACGCGCATGTTGATCCTTGGTTCGGGGCCCGCCGGCTTGTCGGCGGCGATCTACGCGGCGCGCGCCGGGCTCAATCCGCTTGTTGTGCAGGGTATCCAGCCTGGCGGGCAGCTGACCATCACGACCGATGTCGAGAATTATCCGGGTTTTGCGGACGTCATTCAGGGCCCCTGGCTGATGGAGCAGATGCAGAAGCAGGCGGAGCATGTCGGCGCGACCATGGTATGGGACACGATCGTCGACGTGGACCTGTCGAAGCGGCCGTTCACGCTGACCGGCGACGGCGGCACGACCTATGTGTGCGAAACTCTGGTGATTGCGACGGGCGCACAGGCCCGCTGGCTCGGCCTCGACAGCGAGACGCGGCTGCAGGGGAAGGGCGTCAGTGCCTGCGCTACCTGCGACGGATTTTTCTATCGTGGGAAGAAGGTCGTTGTCATTGGCGGCGGCAACACCGCGGTAGAGGAAGCGCTGTACATGACCAACCACAGCCCCGACGTGACGCTGATCCATCGCCGTGACCATTTGCGTGCCGAACGGATCCTGCAGGACCGACTGTTTGCCAATCCGAAGATTTCGGTGCTGTTCGACAAAAGGGTCGAGGCGTTTGTGGGCGGTGGCGATCCCGAGGGAATGGTCGGCGTCGATCTGATAGACACGGTCACCGGCGAAAAGTCGCATGTCGCCGCCGACGGCGGGTTCGTCGCGATCGGCCATTCGCCCGCGACCGATATCTTCAAGGGACACCTGCCGATGGACGAAGGCGGGTACCTGCTCGTCGAGATCGGCTCGACCCGAACCTCGGTCCCGGGCGTGTTCGCTGCGGGTGACGTCACCGACAAGGTCTATCGCCAGGCCGTGACCGCCGCCGGCATGGGCTGCATGGCCGCGCTCGACGCCGAGAAATTCCTCGGCGTGGCGGAATTCGGGGTTGCGTCGAGCTGGTAGGCTAGCGGAGCGTGCGGAGGAGCGTGTCGACCACGGCGCGACAGGCGTCCGGTTCCGCAAAGCTGTGAGAGGCAGTGTCGATGCGCTCGACCGTGATTGCCGGATCGTTTCGCCATACGTCTGCAAAAGCAATGGCCGTGGCGTCACGTGTTGCAAGCAGGATCGTCGTCGGGATCGCCGAAGCTTCGAGTGCCCGCACGGTCTTGTCGGCAAGGCTGTCGGGCAGGGCGGGCTTGGCGGCGGCAAGGCGCCCCAGCCCCTTTGCCAGCTTGCCCATGTCGATTTTGCCGGTCAGCAGTGCCTTCCACGCCTCGGGATCGCGCAGGCGCCGGACATAGCGGTCCTTGATCGCCGCCGGCGGTGGCATCTCGCCCGATGACGGTATTACCCACGGATTGGCGAGCACGCGGGCGTCGACAGGTGTGCCGTGCAGCGCAAGCGCGGACGCCGCATCGCAATTGCCGAACGCGACGATCCGCTGAAGCGGCGGGCATTCGCGCCGAAACGCGTTCAGCGCCGCGACGATGTCGGGACCGCTGAACCGAAATCCCCGGTTTTCGCCTTCGCTGTCGCCGACGCCGCGCCGGTCGAAGCGAAATACGGGGTGGCCGCATGCGGCGACTGTCGCGGCGAGTTCTGCCATGCTCCGATGCGCGCCCGCACGTACCTCGTTGCCCCCGGAAACGATGAGCAGCCCCGCCGAACCCGGCGCATGGTCTAGGGTCGCGACCAGCGCGGCGCCCTCGCACGGAAAGCTCAGCGTGCGTCGCATGACGTCATCCATTCGGCGATATCGGCGACGACAGCGGCTGCCAGCGCCGGGTCATGATCGGGTTCGGCGCGCCGCCAGAGGGGCGTGCCGGACAGCCGCGCGTCGGCGTCGCCAGCTTCGTCCTCGAGACGCAGGGTCCGGATCGCACCGCCCAGGGTCGGGGTGGCAGCGTCGAGCGCGGCAAACAGCGCCGGATGGACCAGATTGCCTGCCAGCGCTGTCGGATGGAGGCGCGCCAGCGCGTCGAGTTCTCCGGCCTTCATGCCCGCCGTCATGGCGGTTGCCCTTATCATGTCGCGCAGGACGCGCGCCCCCGTTTCGGGCGAAAGACGCCAGCGGCGCTCACAGGCGGCTTCTCCATCTAGCAGCGCGCCGCCGCGCAGGCTGACGATCAGTGCGGGCGCGGGAAGGGCGCCGATTGCTGCCTGCCAGTCCGCCAGTCGCGCGTCCACCGTGGCAACGGGGCTGTCGTTCGTGCCGGGCAGGTCGGGCAGGATCGATGCGATACCGCGCTCGCCGAGTCCGCGCATTACCTGCACGAGGAAATGCCGGGTCCGGTTCGCTTCCTCGAACAGCGGCGGCAGCACGAGCGCCAGCGGGCCGTCTTCGGGCCCGAACCGCAGCATAGCCTCGCGTCCTCCACGCCAGGCATAGCTGTCGATCACGCGCGAACCTTGCTCGCGGCAAAGGCGCAGAGGGCGCCGAACGTCGCCAGGATGTCGCCATCGACGTCATCGTCGTCGATCACGATGCCGAGGCGGTCCTCCATTTCCGTCAAAAGCCCGGCGACCGCCATGGAATCGAGTTCGGGCAACGAACCGAACAGCTCGGTCGGGGCGTCGAAGCCATCGACCCGCGCCTGTGAAATGCCGAGCACGTCGCGCAGGACCCCGCGCACCACCCGTTCAATGTCTTGCGCCTCGCTCATGCCCGTCCTGTCCAAGCGTGGAATGTCGCGCGCCGTTAGCCTTTGCGCCCGCCCCCGACAAGCGCGCGCAAGCCAGCCTTGGCCGCACCGATCAGCCCGGCAGCTTTGCGCGGATTGTAGAGCTCCACCCGCATCCGCATCACCCGCGTGTCCATCCAGTCGGCCTTGTAGCGATCGTCGCCCGTGCCGAAGTCGATCAGGGACACATGATCCCTGTCGATCGCATGTTCGAACATCGCCTGCGACAGGATCGTCCCGGGCGACAGCTCGGCAACGTCCTCGCGGTGCGCCAGCTTGTGAATGATCGCGGTGCCGTGCTCCACGGTCCAGAGCTGTGCGGCGACGGCACGCCCTTCGATCCGAGCGATGCCCAGCCGCAGCGCGCCCGCGGCGCCCTCTTCCTCGGCCATGGCGCGCACGAAGTCGAGCGAGCCCTCTTCGGGCTTCCAGCTGTCTGCGTAGATGCTTTCGTAGTCGGCCCAGGCATCGGCATCGAACCGGTCGAGGACCGTCAGCTCCATCGGCGTCTTGGCGGCCTTGCGCTTGGCCGTCGAGCGCAGCTGCCCCGGGCGCTCGGCCCAATAGTCGGCAAAGCTCTTCCCGCTGACGTCGATGCTCCAGTTCGCCGTCTGCGGCGCCACATGGGCGATCCAGCCCGCGCGGGAGAACCCTGCACGTAAGAGCTCAGCATCCGCTTCGGGCACGTGATCGAACGTGAGCAACGACAGGCGCGGGCGCAGGCGTCGCGCCATGGCCACGATCAGCGCGCGGGCGGTGGCGGCCGATGGCGCCCCCGTGATGATCGGTCGAAAAGCGAGCGTGTACCAGCTCGCCAGGCCCTTGGCCGCGTTCCCGGTCTCGGCGAGAAACAACCACGCGTCGCTCCCCTCGGCGCGGGCACGAATGATCAGGGGCCGGTTGCCCGGGGCGCAGAACGTCCATGTCCGGCGAAACCAGTCGAGCCGGTCGAACAGCACGCCCCCCGCGTCGCGGTCGAGCGAACCCTTGGCCACGCTCACGGCGTCGGCAAGGTCACGAAATATTTCACCCTTTACCCACATAGGGCTATCCCTGCCGCCGTGCGCATGTTGCTGGAGCCTCTTCCGGGTGCAAGTCCCTGATTCAACGCCTTACCCCATCGACCATGTCGCCCTGTCCGGGCGGGGTGATGCACCAGCTCTGGTTACCAAAACGGTAACCATGAGCTATGCAGTGCTCGAGCAGGCGGTCGGCAGGCTCGCGGCCGCGCTGCGCGCACGCGTGCCGGATGCGGGTGCGCGGGTCGCCACTTGGCTGCCGAAAACGGTGGAGGCCTCCCTCATGCCGCTTGCCGCCCCGCGTGCGGGTCTGGTCCATGTACCCGTCAATCCCGTTCTCAAGCGCGCGCAGGTGGCGCATATCCTTGCCGACAGTGGTGCGTCGCTGCTCCTGACGAGT
>JANMJZ010000137.1:0-2154 GCA_031371635.1 Sphingomonadales bacterium
AAGCGCGCGGTCACCGAGAAATACATGGGGCCGATCGTCAAGACGGCGATGACGCGCTGCATCCAGTGCACGCGCTGCATCCGCTTTGCCGAGGAAGTCGCCGGGGTCGAGGACATCGGCGCGATCGGGCGCGGTGAAAACATGCAGATCACAACCTATCTGGAACATGCGATCCAGTCCGAACTGTCGGGTAACGTGGTCGACCTATGCCCGGTGGGGGCGCTAACCAGCAAGCCCTACGCGTTCGAGGCGCGGCCGTGGGAGCTGCGCAAGACACCGTCGATCGACGTGATGGACGCGGTCGGCACCAACATCCGGCTCGACAGCCGTGGGCGCCAGGTGCTGCGCGCGCTGCCGCGCATCAACGAGGACGTGAACGAGGAATGGGCGTCGGACAAGACGCGCCACGCCGTCGACGGCCTTGTAAGGAAGCGTCTCGACAAGCCCTATGTCCGCGTGAACGGCAAGCTGCAGGCGGCCAGCTGGGACGAGGCATTCGCCGCGATCAAGGCTGTCGATGCGGGAAGCAGCGTCGCCGCCATCGCGGGCGATCTGGTCGATTGCGAGACGATGTTCGCGGCAAAGGTTCTCCTGCGTAAGCTGGGCTCGTCACTCCTTGAGGGGCGGCAAACCGGGCTGAAATACGACGTTTCCTCGCTGTCGGCGGTCAATTTTAACACCACGATTGCGGGACTGGAAACGGCGGACGTAATCTTGCTCGTCGGCACCAACTTGCGCTGGGAAGCGCCGCTCGTGAACACCCGCGTGCGCAAGGCGATCAAGCGCGGTGCGAAAGTTTTCGCCATCGGGCCGGAGATCGACCTTACTTATAAGGCGCATTGGCTTGGAAGCGACGCCGGCATTCTGGCAAAATTGCCCAAGGAATTGAGCGATGCGCTCGCGGCCGCAGAACGGCCGGCCATCGTCGTTGGTGGCGGCGCGCTGAAGATCGAAGGCGTGCATGGCGCGGCGCTCGCACTCGCCGACACCTTCAAGCTGGTCCGCCACGGCTGGAACGGTTTCAACATATTGCACTTCTCGGCCGCCAGGATGGGCGGGCTTATGCTCGGCTATGCTCAACCCGATGGCATCTCGGCGTTGGTTGGAACCAAATTGGTGTTCGCACTGGGTGCAGACGAGGTTGACTGGTCGGTCTTCGGAGACTCGTTCAAGGTCTTCATCGGCCACCACGGGGATGCAGGTGCGCACGTGGCGGACGTGATCTTGCCTGGGGCGAGTTATGCCGAAAAGGCGGGAACCTATGTTAACCTCGAAGGTCGCGTGCAGATGGCCGAACGTGCCGTGTTTCCCCCAGGGGATGCGCGCGAGGACTGGGCAATCCTGCGGGCATTGAGCGATGTGCTGGGCGCCCGCCTGCCGTTCGACACCTTCGACGGGCTTCGCGCCGCAATGGCGGCCGAAGTGCCCGCTCTCGGCGTTGAGGGGCTGGCCGATTACGGTTGGTCGGTACCTAAGCTCCCTGCCAAGCCCAAGGGCGAGATCGCCGGCTATCCCATCAAGGATTTCTACCTGACCAACGCAATCTGCCGGGCGAGCCCGACGATGGCGGCGTGCTCGCGCGAGATCGTGCACGGCGAGACCGAGATGCTGGAGGCAGCGGAATGACCTGGACTGCCTGGGCCCAATCGCACCTCGGCTATACCGCCGGCTGGCTCGTCTGGAACACCGCGATGGTGCTGCTCATCGCGCTGCCGGTGATGCTCGCCGTCGCGATGCTGATCTATGCCGACCGCAAGATCTGGGCGGCGATGGCGTTGCGCAAGGGGCCGAACGTCGTCGGACCGTTCGGCCTGCTGCAGTCTTTTGCGGACGGGTTGAAGGTATTCCTGCAGGAAACGATCATCCCGTCGAGCGCGAGCAAGGGGCTTTTCCTGCTCGCGCCGATCATCACCTTCACCGTCGCGCTGATCGTCTGGGCAGTCATTCCGTTCGACGCGGGCATGGCGCTCGCCGACATCAACGTCGGGCTGCTCTACATCCTCGCGGCGTCATCGCTCGGTGTGTACGGCGTGATGATGGCGGGCTGGGCATCGAACTCTAAATACCCGTTCTACTCGGCCCTGCGCGCGGCAGCGCAGATGGTCAGCTATGAAGTCAGCATCGGATTCGTGCTGATTTCGGTCGTGCTGTGGG
>JANMJZ010000089.1:0-6609 GCA_031371635.1 Sphingomonadales bacterium
GAATTCATCGCGGAACTGGTCGGGGTGCGTGCGGTAGCGCTCGATCGTGTTGAGGTAGGCCGGGTCGAGCTTGAGCGCGACGTCGGTGGTCAGCATCATCGGCGCGTGGCGCAGCTTGGAATCGAAGGCATCAGGTACCAGCTTGGCTGCCTTGGGGTCCGAAGGCTTCCATTGCACGCCGCCGCCCGGGCTGGGGGTCTTGACCCAGTTGTACTTGAGCAAGCCCTCGTTGTAATTGTTGCTGAAACGGGTCGGCGTCTGCACCCAGGCGCCTTCGAGCGGCGACGAGATCGCATCTTTGCCTACGCCCGTGCCGCATGAGCTCTGATAACCAATGCCCTGCTGCTCGATTGGCGCGCCTGCAGGCTCCTTGCCCTGACACGCCGCCTGGTTGTGCGCACTGTGCGCCTTGCCGATGGTATGGCCGCCCGCGATCAGCGCCGCGGTTTCGCGATCGTCCATGCCCATGTTGCCGAATGTTTGTCGGATGTCGTCGATCGCATGCGCGGGATCGTGATCGCCCAGGTGGCCTTCGGGATTGACGTAGATCAGCCCTTGCGTGCTCGCGGCCAAAGGCTCCATCAGCTTGCCGTCCTTGTCATAGCGCTTGACGGTCAGCATCTCACGCTCGGGTCCCCAGAACACCTGCTCGGCGCTCGAGGCATCGGGGCGGCCGCCGCCGAAGCCGATGATCTTGAAGCCCATCTGCTCCAGCGCGACGTTGCCGGTCAGCACCATCAGATCGCCCCACGACAGCGAACGGCCGTACTTCTGTTTGATCGGCCACATGAGCCGGCGCGCCTTGTCGAGGTTGGCGTTGTCGGGCCAGCTCGACAGCGGCTCGAACCGCTGTTGCGCGCCGTCTTCACCGCCACGCCCATCGGCCGCGCGATAAGTGCCTGCTGCGTGCCACGCCATGCGTACCATGAACGGTGCATAAGTCCCGTAGTCAGCCGGCCACCACGACTGCGAGGTCGTCAGCATCCGTGCAATGTCGGCCTTGACTGCCATGAGATCGAGCGCGGAGAACGCCTTGGCGTAGCCGTCGTCGCGGTAGGGGTTGGAATTCTGCTCGTTTGCGCGGAGCGGCGCCAGGTCGAGACGGTTGGACCACCACTGCTGATTGGTCTTGCCGGTCACCCGATCCTCGCTGGTCGCCGGAACCGGCGCAAGCGGCTTGACGATGGGTGTCGGGGCTGGCGCCGGCAGCTGTGCATTAACAGCGCCCGCGATCGAAAGCGTGCCAAGCGATACTGCCGCCATTGCAGCAGAACGTGAATTAGGGAACATGTTGGATCTTCTCTAGTTGGAGTGGCTTCGTGCTACACTCTTGAGCGATTCAAGAAAAGGGCTAAACTTTAATCGTGGACTCAAAATCTGCCGTGCGCGCGACGGGCCTCCGAGTGACGCGACAGCGCGTAGCGGTTCTCAACGCGGTGAAGCAGCGACCGCACGTCAGCGCCGTCAACGTGCTGGCCGACGTCGCCACGGTCTTGCCCGGTATTTCGCACCAGGCGGTCTACGACTGTTTAGCGCATCTGGCCGAAGCGGGCCTACTGCGGCGCTTCGTTATCGATGGCGGGCCGATGCTCTATGAGACGCGCACGAATGATAATCATCATCACTTTGTTTGCCGGAGTTGCAACGACGTGATCGACATCGACTGTGCCCTCGGGTCTGCGCCCTGCCTCGATGCACAACTGCCCCATGGGTTTTCGATCGATGAGGCGGAGGTAACCTATCGCGGACTTTGCGCCACGTGTAATGGGGCCGTGACCCCAACCAGCTTACCAACCCCGAGCTGAATATCTTTTGGGTGGCGCTGGGCGATGCGGCTGAGATCAGCGAGGGACTGGCCTGTATCGCAAAGTTCTAAGTCGACGTTGCTCGCGCGCTCGGTACCACTATCGGCCATGACCATCGCTGCACTGCCGAATGCAAGCACATCGTCCAGGGCCCACCGACCAATGGCGGACTCGCTGCTGGCCGATCTCTGGCCGAAAAGTGGTTACTTAGCGAACGACGGGTTTCAGGAAGCCGAGAAGCTGCGCTGACCGGCTGGGTCTAGGGCGAAATCGGCCTGAGCGCGCCCTACGACAGTGCTTAAACACTTTTGCTATTGTCGGGTGGCCGACCAGTTCAAGAGAAATTTCCTTTGTTCGGACCAGCTTAATCCGACGACCTTTCCGTCGATGAGGCAACCACTGTGCTGATATAGCCCTGCGCCGTCAGTCGTTTTGAACGCGACGCAGAGGCGCTCGTTTGTGAGACTTGCGCGGCCGTCGATGATGTCGCTGTTGTAAAATTGGCCCTTCACCTGCCGATCGGGCGCTATCTTGATAATCATCGGCTGGGTATAAGGCTTGTCCGTCTTCGCGTTCACCCTCAGGTCGACGACCCATTCCCCCTCGATATCGGTGTAGGTCGCCGCAGAAACGGGGCTAGCGATCAAAATGGAAGCGGCGACAAACCAGATCTTCATTCCATGTCCTTTTGAGCATAACGTGAAACGGCCGTATCAAGCTTGCTAGGCAGCGCGTGTGATGGCGGCAACCGCCCAATCCGCCAATCGCCCGCTAAGTGAATAAACGGCTGCTTACGGTGTGACCAAGGCACCGGCAGCACGTCCGCTTTGTTGGCCGAATTAGCCTTAGACGTTTTGGCAAGTGGAACGTCCGTAAAGCGAGCAAGCTGCGTGTTGCTAAAGACCAATCAGTGCCTCAACTCGACGTGTGCCGACTTCGGAGCAAGCATACAAGCTCGATAGTAGTTCCGCCTCGGCCCCTGGATCTAGCTTTGCGAGCTGCGTTTGTCGCGGCATCAGAAAAAGCTTATGCCGTCGCATCGTGGGGTGGGAGAGTGCAGTGGCGATAGGGAAGCCGGAGGCCACGCTCGCGATCGAGCCGACCCCGGGTCGTCGCCAATTCCTCGGGCATCCGATCGGCCTTCCCGTTATCGCTTTCACCGAAGCGTTCGAACGCTTCTCATATTACGGCATGCAGACGCTGCTCGTGCTCTACATGGTGAAGGCGCTGCTGCTCCCCGGCCGTGTTGAAAATATTGCCGGGTTCGGCTTGTTTACCGACGCGTTGAGCTGGATCTACGGGAAGCCGCCGACGACGCAGGCACTGGCGTCGCACATCTTCGGTACTTACACAGCTCTGGTTTATTTCACGCCGATATTCGGCGGGCTCATCGCGGACTCCCGGCTCGGCAAGACCAGGACGGTTACGCTTGGCGCGCTCCTGATGGCGGCAGGGCATTTCCTGATGGCGTTCGACACGTCGTTCTTGCTCGCCCTGCTGCTGCTCGTGCTGGGAGTCGGATGCCTGAAGGGCAATCTCGCCAGCCAAGTCAGTGCGCTCTATCCGCCAGGCGACGGCCGCGCGACTGACGCTTATCAGCTCTATTATATCGGGATCAGCGCTGGCGCATTCTTTGCCCCGCTCGTTTGCGGATATCTGGGCGAAGAGGTTGATTGGCATTGGGGCTTCGGCGCAGCCGGTGCCGGCATGGTGATCGGTCTGGTGATCTACCTGTCTGGGCAGCGCCATCTGCCACCGGAGCCGCGCGCCCTACGCGCCGCCTCGGCTGAACAGCCGCCTACAATCACTAAGCGCGAATGGCAGGTTCTTATCCTGCTCGGCCTGATGATCCCGGTGCTGGCATTGAGCGCGCTCGGCAATCAGCAAATGTTCAACGCCTATCTGGTCTGGGCCGATCGATCCTACGAATTCATGCTGTTCGGCTACCGTATGCCGACATCGTTCCTGGTTTCGTTTGACGCAGCGACCGGTGTACTCACCCTGGCCAGCGCCGTGGCGTTCTGGCGCTGGTATGCCGGCCGATGGCGTGAACCGGACGACATAACCAAGCTGATCATTGGTTGCCTGATTTCGTCCTCCGCTTTCGTTCTGGTTACGATCGTTGCCAGCGATCACGCTGCAACCGGCGCGCGACCCAGTCTCTGGGTCGCCCTTTTGGTCAACCTGCTCAACAATTTTGGTTTCGCTAATGTCTTTCCGGTTAGCCTGGCCCTCTATTCACGCGCAGCGCCGTCGGCGGTCGCTGGGACAGTGATTGGAATCTACTATCTCTTCCTCTTCCTTGCTAACCTGCTGGTCGGGCTCGTGGGCGGTTGGCTCGACATTATGCCGGCTGGACAGTTCTGGGGCATACATGTCGCTGCCATACTAGGCGCAGCGGCTATCTTCCTGTGCGTCAAGCTCGCGTTCGGCCGTCTGCTTCTGCCGCAGCCCGTTACGTTATAAGGCCGCAACTCGCGCAGACGTGAGCACCATTCGGCTGTCTGGATTAGCGCGAAAATTAATCAAAGCGCACCACCGGCTTTCGGCCCGTTTGTTGCCTTTCTGCTTCGCGCCCAGTTGCGGTCTTAAGCCTAAGCGGAGGAAATCCGAGAAACGCACTCTCGCTAATTAAGTCCAACGTTTATTTGGAGGGCGCTCATTGTTCTGTTAGCTTGCCTATTCGCTGGGGGGCGCTGGAATGGACGATACGAGTTACGATAGCGACTGGTTGGGTCATCCACGTGGCTTAGCTTACCTCGCATTTACTCAGGTGTGGGAGCGATTTTCGTTCTACGGGATGCAAGCGCTATTGTCGCTTTACCTGATCCGGTACCTTCTGCTTCCCGGTCATGTAGAACATGTTTGGGGTTTTTTTCAATTTCGCTCAGGGCTCGAGGCGATCTTCGGGCAACTTACAACGCTGGCGCTCGGTGCTCAGATCTTTGGGCTCTATCTCGGCTTTGTGAACTTGACACCATTGATCGGGGCATGGCTGGGCGACCGTGTATTTGGCCAGCGGCGAACCACAGTGCTGGGGCTCGTGCTGATGGCCGCTGGACATATGCTGATGGCGTCCGAAGCAGCGTTCCTCTTGGCGTTGCTGTTTTTGCTTGTCGGCGCCGGTTGTATCCGGGGGAACATGTACGCACAGGTAGGAGATCTGTACGCGGCCGGGGACCCGCGCCGATCCCGCGCATTCGGCATCTATCTCATCGCTCTCAACACAGGCGCGTTTTTCGCCCCGCTCGTGTGTGGCACGCTGGGCGAATTATATGGATGGCACTATGGGTTCGGTGTTGCTGGCATAGGAATGATCATCGGTGTGGTCATCTACATCAGCGGTCTGAAATATCTACCACCAGACCGTTTGCGAAAGGGCAAAACTGCTTCGCCCCTTACCCCAGACGACTGGCGCTCGATCATCGCAATTCTGCTCATGATGGCGCCCACGCTGGTGATCTATAGCGCCGTGCAGCAGGCCTATAACCTTGTCATTGTTTGGGCCGACACACAGGTTGATCGACAGATATTCGGCCGACAGTTTCCGGTGACATGGTTTTTGACCCTCGACGGACTGATGACAATCGTCGGGGTGATGCTCACGATTCCGATTTGGCGCTGGCTAGCGGCGCGAGGACGAGAGCCCGATACAATGATCAAATTCGCGATTGCCGGCGTGTTGGTTGCGGTTTCCTATTTGCTGCTCGCCGTTGGATCAACCGGAAGCGGTCTCGTCATGGCACAGAAGTAGCAAGTGAAATCGCTGACGGCGCACCCTTTGTACGACTTTATAATCTTGCCGCTCTTCCATTTGGGGAGAACCCCCGACCGGTTTCGATCGACGAGGCCCAGATGGCGCGATGGGTTAAGGTTATCGATGCCACAGGGCCGCGGCTGCGCGACGCAAATGTGCGTATCGTCAACATGAGCTGGGGGATCAACGCTTCTGAATTAGCACAAAGGCTCTTACAGACCGGTGATGAAACTGACACCGTACGTGCAGCAATTCGTGGCCGAGCCATGTTTGCGTCAGCGCAGACGGCGCTGCTGCGCTTGATCCAATCATGCCCGGACATCCTTTTCGTAGCTGGAGCTGGTAATAGCAATCAGAGCGATGAAATCTTTGCATCGGCACCCCAGTCACTCTCTGCTAGTAATCTCATCGTCGTAGGCGCGACTGGGCTGAACGGCTTACCGACCGGGTTTACGACTTACGGCAAAAGCATAGCAATTTACGCTTGGGGCGAGAGTGTGCCCTTGCGTGCTCCTGGCGGTATGCGCACCGCCGGAACGGGCACCTCTATGTCCGCTCCGCTGGTAGCGCGATCAGCTGCCTTGATGTTGTCACTGAATCAAAACCTAAATCCCCTTCAGCTTATTGAAGGCCTGACGAAGACTGCAACTCCCGGCGTTTGAGGACTAAAATTGCTTCATCCTGCAAATGCCGCGCTATGGGCAAGCGAACACCGCTAGTTACATGTCTATAAGGACTAACCATTTTACCTCCCAACTAAACGAATTGCATATCATTTGAGTTGCTAGGATGCCTGCTGTAGGCCCACTTCGTCGCGGCCCCGCTAGCCGGCGAGCGGTTGCTCCCCAAAACAGCCTGTCCGTTTCACAACAAATCACAGGCGAAAGGTGCCTGTCTGCACGCGAAAACAAAGCAGTCATACAGTTCCCCCGTCGAGCTGCACGCAACCTGCCTTTCGTTCATCTCGCATTTGTTGCGAAATCCCTCTGCTCTCGCAGTTCAGATCAAGCAGTCCTGTGTCTTAACCGGTGCGGCGCGAACTTTCAT
>JANMJZ010000199.1:0-2106 GCA_031371635.1 Sphingomonadales bacterium
GATTGTCCATCATGTCGAAGTAGGTGGTCGTCTTGGGAGCTGCTCCCGGCTGCTGCGGAACGTCGAGAACCGTCGCGCCCGTCTGGCGAGCAACCGTCTCCGCCGTCTTGCGGTTCTGGAATGGCTGATCGGCACCGTCGATCTCGACCTGCTCGCCAGCCTGCTGGTCGGATCGGTACCCGCTGTCGTCGTCGGCAGCCTCATTGGCAGCCGGGCACCCGAAAGGCTGCTGCGCCTAATCCTCGCCTTCGTATTGCTGCTCGTGGCGACCAAATTGCTGAAGCTCTGGTAACGGTCAGCGCAGAGGCGTGCCCGGGGCGCGCGGACGACATGGAAAACCGACAGCTTCAGCGATTCCAGTACCACTTCTCGCCACGACGGCTTCCATGGAAGCCATCAGCGGGGACAGGTGACCGGCGGCACGCCCAGGGAAGCGGCCGCCGGCCACCCCCGTCAACCGGCCCGGATGGAGCGCGGTGCGGTCCGTGCGAGTTGGTCCTTGATGGCCAGCTTCAGCTTTTTGAGCCGGGCGACGCGCCCCTGATCGGGAAAGTGCGCCTTCATTTCACGGCGCACCTCGGCATCGAGGCGCGCGTGGACCAGCTTCATTCGGTTTACAAAATTGTTCATGACAGGACTCCTCTCGAGAACACGTCGATGTTCAGTCGAGCGGATGGCCGATGCAGGTGGTTACTGATGGAGCAAAGCGCCGGACCACCTGTCAACGGGCATTCGCCCGATGCGGTCCGACATCACGATTGCGCCTTAACGCAATCGCCAGAGGGGCCCGGCCCGCATGAGGCAAAACTAGGATATAAAATTCCGCCTTTCAAGAGGGGCGTGCAACTTTGCGCGGATCCATCTATTCACCCGTCACATGCTCAGGGTTGCCAGCTACAATATTCGCAAGGCACTGGGCACGGATCGTCGCCGCGCGCCGCTGCGCATCCTCGACGTACTCAACGAGATCGACGCCGACGTCATAGCCTTGCAGGAAGCGGACCGCCGTTTCGGGCCACGGCTCGCTGCGCTCCCCCAGGCCCTGATCGAACATCATACCCCTTATGTCGTCGTCGATGTCGCCGCACGCGCAGGGAGCATCGGCTGGCATGGCAATGCGCTGCTCGTCCGGCGCGGCATCAAGGTCGAACATCACGCACGCCTCACGCTGCCGACGCTCGAGCCACGGGGCGCGGTGCTGGCGGATCTGGACGTGGACGGACAGGCTCTGCGCGTTGTCGGCATGCATCTCGACCTGTCGGGCCTTCACCGCCGGCGTCAGGGCCACGCCATCACGGCCGCCGTTGCCCAGCGTGAACCGCGCCCAACCATCTTGATGGGTGACACCAACGAGTGGCGCCCGCACGCCGGATGCCTGATCGATTTCGCGCACAGGTTCAGCATCGCGCCGACGGGCCCGAGCTACCACAGTCGCCGCCCGGTGGGCCGGCTCGACCGGATCATGGTCGATCACAACACACACATCGTCGATTGCGGCGTTCACCAGAGCGTCCTTGCCTCACGGGCCAGCGATCATCTGCCGGTATGGGCGGATGTGGAACTGACGGGCAAGGGGCGCTAACGCGACCGCAATGAAGATTTCAGACCTCCGCATCGCGCTTACCAGCGGCAACTACAATTATGTGCGCGACGGGGCGAACCGGGCGCTAAACAACCTGGTGGGCTGGTTGCTCGAACGGGGTGCGGCCGTACGCGTGTATGCACCCGTGGTCGAGACCCCGGCATTCGAGCCTGTCGGTGACCTCGTAGGCGTGCGTTCGGTGCCCCTGCCCTTCCGGCCCGAATATCAGGTTCCGCTCGGCCTTGGGGCCGCACGACAGGATATCGACACCTTCAGGCCGAACATCATCCATGTGTCGTCGCCCGAACTGCTCGGTCACAGCACTGTGCGCTACGCAAAGGCGCACGATCTGCCCGTGCTGGCTTCGGTACACACGCGTTTCGAGACCTATTTCCGTTATTACGGCATCGGATTTCTCGAGCCGCTCGGCGTTGCTATACAGCGCCGGTTCTACCAGAAATGCGATGCGATCGTCGCACCGTCGGAATCGATGGCGGATGTCTTGCGCGCCGAACGCATGAACC
>JANMJZ010000202.1:0-6128 GCA_031371635.1 Sphingomonadales bacterium
TCTGGCGCAAGGCCAATCCGATGCCCAACTTCAAGGGGACGCGCTTCACCAATGCGCATGAGACGCTGATCTGGGCGGCCCGTTCCGAAAAGTCGCGCTACACGTTCAACTATCGCGCAATGAAGACCCTGAACGATGAATTGCAGATGCGCAGCGATTGGAGCTTGCCGATCTGCGGCGGGCAGGAACGCCTGAAGCGCGATGGCACCAAGGCGCATCCCACACAAAAGCCGGAAGCGCTGCTATACCGTGTGCTGCTGGCCGCGACCAAGCCCGGCGACGTGGTGCTTGATCCGTTCTTTGGTACCGGCACGACCGGCGCGGTAGCCAAGCGCCTCGGCCGGCATTTTATCGGTATCGAGCGCGACCCGACCTATTGTGACGTCGCGAACGAGCGCATTGCCGCAGCGCTGCCGCTCGACGAGAGTGCCGTGACGACGATGATGGCACCGACGGCGGCGACCCGGGTGGCTTTCGGTACACTGGTCGAAACGGGAATGCTCGCGCCTGGCAGCGAGGTGTTCGACGCGAAGCGCCGCTGGTTCGCCACCGTTCGTGCCGACGGATCGCTGGCCTGCGGCGCGGATATCGGCACGATCCACAAGCTGGGGGCAGCGTTGCAGGGGGCGCCATCCTGCAACGGCTGGACCTTCTGGCACACGCTTGTGGCAGGCAAGGTCGAACCGATCGATGTCCTTCGCCAGACCTATCTGCTGTCGACCGAGCCTTGATCTATCGGCAGGTGACACGATCGCCTAGGCTGGCGCCATGACCATTCACCAACTCATCTACATGTCGGAGCCGTTCGGCTTCGACGACGGCATGCTGAATGGCATTCTGTCGATATCGCGCCGCAATAATACCCGCGACGGCCAGACCGGCGCGCTGGTGGCGCGACGCGATATTTATCTCCAGTTTCTGGAGGGGCCCGAAGCCGCGGTCACGGCGACCTACGCGCGTATTCTGCAAGACGACCGTCACCTCGCCGTCAGGCAGCTGGTATCGGCGCCTGCCGGCGAACGGCTTTTTCCCGATTGGGCGATGCTCGACGATCCTGCCCGCTCCTGGCTGTGGACCGAGGCCGAAGTCGGTAGGGGCGCCCTCGCGCATGCATCTGCAGCCGACATGCGCGCCGTGTTCGAACGTATCGCGCGCGACAGGGCCTGAGAATGGCGCTCTACCTGCGACCGACAGCGTTTATCGACTCGCCGGTGGGCTTCGACGGGCAGTTCATGCGTCTGGCCGGCGGGATGTCGTTTTTTTCGGCGTTCGAAGTCATCACGTGCGAGGGCGGAAGGCGCGTTTCAAAACGTCTGGTGCCCGTGGGAGAGATCGAGGCGGTGGTCGCCCGGGACGCTACCGCCACCGCCGCACTCGCCGCCTTGTCGAGCGCACGGGCGCCGCTGGCACTCGGTGAGCGCATCGTGCGGCTCGACCAGCCGCAGGTCATGGGAATCCTCAACATGACGCCCGATAGTTTCTCTGACGGCGGGAAACACGTCGGCGATGCCGAAACAGCGGCTAGCGCAGGCGTGGCCATGGCTGCCGCCGGGGCGGCGCTGATCGACGTAGGCGGCGAGTCGACGCGGCCGGGCGCACCGGCGGTATGGGAGGGGGACGAAATCGCCCGTACCCAGCCGGTGATCGAGCGCCTGGCGCGTGCCGGCGTGGCCGTCAGCATCGACACGCGCAAGGCCGCCGTGATGGGGGCCGCGCTGAACGCAGGGGCAGTGCTGGTCAACGACGTATCGGCATTGTGCCATGATCCGCAGGCAGTCGCCTTGCTCTCCTCCGCCGGTTGTCCGGTGATCATCATGCATTCGACGGATCCCGCCAAGACGCTGCACGAGGCCAACGTCTTCAGGGACGCGCTGATCGAAACTTACGACTGGCTCGGCGCGCGCATCACAGCATTGGAGACCGCGGGCATCGCGCGAAGCCGGCTGATCGTCGATCCTGGTATTGGCTTCGGCAAGGGTGTGGCGGAGAACCTCTCGGTGTTGAACGGCCTGGCGCTTTTCCACGGTCTCGGCTGCCCAGTGCTGGTGGGGGCCAGCCGCAAGCGCTTCATTGGCGCGCTCGCGGGCGAAGTGCCTGTGGGAGACCGGCTGGCGGGTTCGCTGGCTGTAGCGCTGAAAGCTGCCGAGCAGGGAGCGCAGCTCGTGCGCGTGCATGATGTGGCAGAAACAGTCCAGGCGCTGAAGGTGTGGCGTGGGCTGCGCGACCAGGGCTTAAGCGGGTAAAAGGCGCCTCTCTGCAGGAGCGGCATCTTTGGTAAAGGAGAGGCGTTCCGGCCGCTCTACGCGGCGTCGCTGATGCCCAGTTCGGCCAGCTTGCGGTACAAGGTCGACCGGCCGATCCCCAGGCGCCGCGCGACTTCCGTCATGCGTCCTCGATAGTGACCGATGGCTAGCCGGATTACGTCCGCCTCGATGGCGTCGAGTGCCCGCAGATTCCCGTCGGGCTGGTAGAGTGCAACACCGGCGCCCGAAGGCTCGCCTGGTTGCGGGGTGTTCAGCGATTGCGCGGCAATGTGTGGGAAATCGCCAGCCGTCAGCGCATCGCCCTCGCAAAGTACGGCCGCGCGGAACAGCACATCGTGAAGCTGTCGGACGTTGCCCGGCCAGCCATAGCCTGACAGCAGCGCCATCGCCTCGTCGGTAATACCGAGATCGCGAAGGCCGGGCTGCTTGGCGATGCGCGTGAGCAGGTGGCGGGCGAGCGCTGGCACATCGGCGCGCCGTTCGCGCAGGGGCGGAATGGTCAGCTGGACGGCAGCAAGACGGTAGTAAAGGTCTTCCCTGAAGTGCCCGGCCGCCACCCGGTCGAGCAGGGGTCGATTCGTGGCGGCAACAATGCGGACATCGACCTCGCGGGGATAACGTGCGCCCGCTGCCATCACTTCGCCCGTCTGCAGCAGGCGGAGAAGCTTAACCTGCGCTTCGACTGGAAGTTCACCGACCTCGTCGAGGAAAAGCGTTCCGCCGTCGGCATCGATCAGCTTGCCGATCTGGCTGGTGAAGGCCCCAGGAAAGGCGCCTTTTTCGTGCCCGAACAATTCGGATTCGATCTGGTTCGCCGGCATCGAGCCGCAATTGACAACCACGAGTGGACGTTTGCCGCGGGGAGAGGCGGTATGGATCGCTTCGCCGATCACGGCTTTGCCGACGCCTGACTCGCCCTCCACAAGCATCGGGACGCGTGCACGCGCCGCCTTTGCCGCGATCGCGAGAGCCGCGCGGAATTTGGGGGCTGAGCCGACGATCTCGTCGAACCCCAGTGCAGCCTCGATCTTTTCGGTGAGCGGGCGAAGCTCGCCACCGTCCGTGCCGTTTTGGATTGCGACCTCGAGCGCCGCCAGCAGGCGCTCCGGGGCGATCGGCTTGACGAGGAAGTCGGAAGCGCCCGCACGCATTGCGGTGACGGCAACATCGATCGAATTGTTGGCCGTCAGCATCAGGATCGGCAATGCGGGGCGGCGTGCGCGCAGTTCCTCGATGAGCGGCGCGATGTCGTCGCCCACGTCGATCAAGATGGCGTCGAGCATCATGCCGTCGCGGGTGCCCAGTGTCGCGATGGCGACTTCGCATTCCGGCGCAACAAGCGTCCGCCATCCGGCGCGGGCGGCGAGCGCCGAGACGAGCCGGCCATGCGCGGGATCGGCATCGACGAGCATCAACATGCGGGTCCCATTCGGCGTCATAAATTCGCGTACTGTCCAGTCTTGCCTTCAGCGACGGTATTAGCTCACGAGAGTAAAGGCGGCCTTAAGGCTCCCACCACTCGCGGCGAAACTCTTGACCGGACTCTGTGTAAGGCTATGGACAGCGCGGGGCATTTACCGAGCTAGAGGACACGACATGGCCGGACACGGCGAAACGAACGGCGAATCAGGCGCGATGGACATTTCGGCCCACCGCGCTTCATACGAAGGGTTCATCGGCTGGTTCAAATGGGGCGCTATTGCCTCATTCATCGTCGCAGCCATCGTCGTTGTTATCGTCGCCTGATGAAGATCGGCGTCCTCAAGGAAACTGCCGAGGGTGAGCGCCGCGTCGCCGCCAGTCCCGAGACCGTCAAGAAGTTCGTGGCACTTGGCGCGACCGTCGCGGTCGAGGCCGGCGCCGGAACAACGGCCGCCATCGACGACGCAGCGTACGAAGCCGTCGGTGCGACCGTTGGTCCCCGAGCGGCGACGATTGCGGATGCCGATATTCTCCTCGGTGTGGCCGGGCCGTCTCCGGAAAGCCTCGCGGGTGTGAAGTCGGGCGTCTGGCTGGCAGCGGGTCTAAATCCGTTTGGCGAACGCGCGCGTGTCGACGCCTATGCCGCGCTTGGCATCGAAGCGCTGGCGATGGAATTCATGCCGCGAATCACGCGCGCGCAATCGATGGACATTCTGTCGTCGCAGTCGAACCTTAGCGGTTACAAGGCTGTGCTCGATGCCGCCGCCGAATACGGTAAGGCTTTCCCGATGATGATGACGGCGGCAGGTACGGTCAATGCCGCGCGCGTCTTCGTCATGGGCGTCGGCGTTGCGGGGCTGCAAGCGATCGCGACAGCGCGACGTCTGGGTGCGCAGGTTTCTGCAACGGACGTGCGTTCGGCGACGAAGGAGCAGATCGAATCGCTCGGCGCAAAAGCGATTTTCGTCGAAGACGTGAAGGGTATCGAGGGCGAAGGCGCAGGCGGCTATGCCACCGAAATGTCTGATGAGTACAAGGCAGCACAGGCGGCACTCGTCTCGAGCCACATCGCCAAGCAGGACATCGTCATCACCACCGCTTTGATTCCCGGCCGACCCGCCCCGCGCCTGATCAGCGACGGGCAGATCGCCAGCATGAAACCGGGGAGCGTAATCGTCGATCTGGCTGTTGAAAGCGGCGGCAATGTCGAGGGTGCTGTCGCTGGGCAGGTCGTCGAGATCCATGGTGTGAAAATCGTCGGCCATAAGAACGTGCCCTCACGCCTGGCGACCGATGCCAGCGCCCTGTTCAGCCGTAATCTGTACAACTTCCTGAGCGCCTTCTGGGACAAGGAAGCGGGCAGGCCTGTGCTCGACGAAGAAATTGGCAATGCCATTCGCCTGACGCAGGGCGGCAAAGTCGTGAACGAGCGGCTTCTCGCTTAATCCAGGGATATTGACGTGGACTTCATCAGCATCCTTTCCATCTTCGTGATGGCCTGTTTCGTCGGCTACTATGTCGTGTGGTCGGTCACGCCCGCGTTGCACACGCCCTTGATGGCCGTGACGAATGCGATTTCGAGCGTCATCATCGTCGGCGCGCTGATTGCTGCGGCAGCAATTGGATCTGCGAGTTCCAAATGGTTGGGCCTGCTCGCGGTTGTTATGGCCAGCGTCAACATCTTCGGCGGCTTCGCGGTGACCGCGCGCATGCTGGCGATGTATAAAAAGAAGGAGCGCTAGGCCGATGGAGGGAGCAACACCGGACGCCAGCACGACCTGGGCCATGCTTGCATATCTGATTGCAGGGGTGTGTTTCATCCTTGCGCTGCGCGGCCTATCGTCGCCGTCGACGTCGCAGCGGGGCAATCGGCTGGGCATGGTCGGCATGGCGATTGCCGTGGTCACGACGCTGGTCACCCACGTTCCGCGCCTCGACAGGTTGAGCGAAGACATCGTCGAGCCGTGGCAATTGCCACTGGATCTGACGACGATCGGTCAGATCCTTGCAGCAATTGCCATCGGTGCCTTCATCGGCATCACGACCGCGCGCCGGATCAAGATGACAGACATGCCGCAGCTCGTTGCGGCGTTCCACTCCCTGGTGGGCATGGCGGCCGTGCTTGTTGCCGCGGCTGCGTTTCTCAACCCTCAGGCGTTCGGCATCGCTGATCCCGACGGCGCAATCCACATACAGAGTCGCATCGAGATGGGCCTGGGCATCGCCATCGGCGCGATCACCTTCAGCGGGTCAGTCATTGCCTTCCTGAAGCTCAATGGAAATATGGGCGGCAAGCCGATCATGCTGCCCGCGCGCCACGTCATCAACCTGGGTGTGCTCGCTGGGATCATCGGGCTGGTCGCCTATTTCTGTTTCGACCAGAGCCCATGGATATTCTGGACGATTACGATCCTGAGTTTCGTGATCGGCTTCCTACTGATC
>JANMJZ010000218.1:0-7294 GCA_031371635.1 Sphingomonadales bacterium
TTCCAAGCAGGCCTTCTTCGGGGAATCGAGCATGCAAGGGGTTGGCCCGAGGGGAGCCTATTGTCGACGATGCAACGTCCTTATTAGCAGCGGGCACTGGATTGCCCGTTTCCGGAAGGCGCCTCGCTGCATGCGCAGTCCATAAGCTATCCATCATGTCTGATTGCTGCCATCAATCCTTGATAATGCTTGCGCATGTGTGATTCGTAAGTTGCACGCACTCGTCGATGCGCCAACTCCCATGGAAATTAATGGATGTTGCAATCCCTTCTGTTCACAAGTCGCAAATGCCTTCCCCGCGAACGCGAAGACATTGAGATCGAAAGGATTGTAGCTGTCTCGCGCCGGCACAACGCCGCTAACGGGATCACGGGCGGCCTGATCAATACCGAAAACTCGTTCGCGCAGTTGTTGGAAGGTCCAGCCGTGGCGATCGACGAACTGATGTCGCGCATAACGATTGATCCGCGTCACGCCGACGTTCGGGTATTGCGCATTGACGAAATCACCACTCGACAGTTGCCGGACTGGTCGATGGCATATTCAGGATCGTGGACTTACGTAGCTGGCCGAGTGGAAAGATTTGTCGCCGGCGGCACAAGATCTCGCACGGGAACCGTCGAAGAACTCGTAAGGCTAATCATAGCGTTCGCTAAGGCGTGATGTAGCCCGGTAAGGGCGCATCCCACGCTATGTTCAGGTAGCGTGACCAAGTTGCGTAGAGCAGCTACTTTTGCAAGGCTGGGGCGGCCTGCGGGAACCGGTCAAACGTCGGCCATTTCCAACCAGGCTTTCGCGTTTCTACAGCGCGCTGACCGAACCCAGCTGTTCTACACTCAATGGCTCGGTCAGTATGAGTCCGGCCATTCGCTCGGTGGCCCAGCGCACATATCCCCTGCGCTCTACCCCGGGACCGATCAGAATTTTCACAGCTAGTCCGGGTGTTAAACTGCCATCGTTTGTTATTTTCATCCCATGCTGGGATATATCGCGCAGCTGAGCTACGCGCAGTCCGCGTTCGGTTTCGACGACAACGGGCTGTGACGCCGAAAGTCTTGGCGGGCGAGATCGGCCTGCACGTGTTTCCTCGGCGGCGGATTTGAGTGCTGAAATGCTATCGACTTGTTCAGCGAAATGAATGCCACACTCGCCGTTTTCCACCCAGACCACTTGCCCTATGAAGTTGAGCGTCTCGGATATCGCAACCTCAAGAGTATCGCCGACCACTATCGGGATGCCGATGGTCAGCCGCATACCACTGTCCGAAATATTTCGTATGCGGGCCAGCCCTTCATCGTCGCGGGCCCGCACGCGAGCAACGCGATAAACTGTTCGCGTGCGTAAAGCACTCCGACGATCGCCGGTTGAGGCAGGAGAAGGATCAATCCCGTCAGAATGCGAAGACTGCTGTAACGTCATTTCATCGCTCCATGCATCGACCAGCACCGGGCTCTGCGCTAATCCACGTATCGCAGGCGATCGCGGAAAACGATCGGCTGGCCGTCAATGACCATGCCCCGACGTCCAAGCGTTACACGTTCGAAACCTAACTTGAGATAATGCGTAAGCCCGCAATATTACTGAGAAACCAAGTTCTTGGTCGATCGCTCGGCTGGGTTTCGCGGCAGCAGGCCAACGCGTTTTGCGCCGGACTGATGTCATCTGCCTCATCCGATCCAAACGTTGACCAAAGCCGAAGCCGCATTTCATCATGCCAAGGGGCGCGGGCTCTCTTGAGGCTCTAAGGCTGCGGGTCTCAAGAGTGATCGCTTCAGGTAGAGCAACATCAGTGGCTAATTGAGTCGAAACAGCGAGGCACGATCATGTGCGGTACAGTCAAGATCGACAGAGTGACGAACGCCGCAAATACAGCGCTGTCTTCCATCATGACGCCACGGCGGGATGCATAAATTAGTGCCGCGATGCCTAGTGCAGCCAGCGTGATCAGCAGGGCTTCGCGATCTCGGCCGCGGACCTTTTTACGCGCGGCGGCGAAATGCCTAGGCGAATGCAAAAGACAAAAAAAGATCGAAAAGCCAAGGATCGGCGACAGGAGTATGAGAGCTGCTATTGCGGCGCAGGTCTCCAGTACTGATCCAACTTGCCTGTCACGAATCATGAGTAACATGCCGATGCCGGTCGCGATGAGCGCAACGGGGGCAACGAGCAGCGCCAAATCGGCGATGACCTTTGCGCTCTCTTGCCCGGTCAAGGAAATGAATATTTCGGCCAAGACGCGGTGATGAAGCACGGCAGGCGCCGTCAATAGCGCAACGCCTGTCCCCATCGCAAAGAACGGCGGCAGCCGTTTCGCCCAATCCTCAGCGAAGTGGAAACTTGCGACGAGCAGGAAGCTGGCCAGTCCAAGCAGCGGGGCAAAATGCCAGACCGCATACATGGCAGCCGCACAGCCAAGATAGAGTGCGACGGTGGCAACCACCTGCCATCGGCCCAATCGCGCAACACGCTGGATGAGCGCGATGTCGAGACTGCCGTGGGGCAACCCGAACACGACCAACGCCAGGCAAAGCACCGCCGTCACGTCACTGCCCAAGGGGGTATCCCAAGGGGTATTGGCAAGGAGCGCAGCCATGACAGCCACGATGCTGGCGATGCCGGGCACGGAAAAACGATCGAGCGGAGCAATATGGCTCCGCTCGATCTATGACGCGTTCGATGGTGCGACCTGAAGCGCAAAATCGGTCAACCAGCGCGCACCGGTGCGCCGTACTCGGCCTCCGACTTGCGCACGGCGATGATATAGATCAGCACGCCAACACCCGCCTTGGCGATGATATCGGCAATTGTGTAGCCGACCTGCACGCCAGTCACGACGCTGCCGCCGCTCAGGCTGGTATAGGGGATCATGTAAACGATGGGATAGAAACCCCATGACGCGAAGGTCAAAAGACGGGCCTTTTTAACCAGCTCGCGGACATTGGCGGGCTGACGCTCGATCGACTCGCCAAGGCCCTTGAACAGTTGGTACATCACATAGGTGAACGGGATCGCCGACAGAGTGCCCCAGATGGCGCGCGTGACATTGTCGGTCGCGATTTCGCCGGGATAGCCCAAAACAACCATCAGCGCCGCAGCGGAGCCGAGCTTCAGGGATTTCGACATCGTCTCATCCTGCGACAGGCGCATGACGAGCACGAGTTCGATCAGCAGCAATGGCACAGTCAGCAGCCAGTCGACATACCTATAGGCATCGTTGAAGGCGACGCTGGTGGAAGTGACGACGCCATCGGCGAGCCCATAGGCAGCGTTCCAGCTCTCGAAGATCCGAAAATAGTGGTAAGCCGCAATCGCGCAGACCAGCCCAGAGATGGTCAACGCCGTTTTATATGCCGGGCCGACCTGCGACCGCCCGAACCAGAGGAATAGGGTCGCCGCCGCCATGGCCGCGAAGGTGAATGAGAACGCGTTGTAAACGAGCGAAAACTGCCCGGCGGTCAATTGAGTCATCAGTAGCTCCAGTCAGGATGAGGACGGCATTCGGCCGAACCGCAAATCAGGTCGTGAGCGGTGCTGGTCGGCCAAGGGGGTCGAACCGACCAGTACCCCTGCGCAGGGCGACGGGGAGACGGAAACCACCGCAGGGTGCTCACGAGCGGCCAAGTGCGCCCTAAAACCGCAGGCAGCTATACGGACTTTAGGCGGTAGTCAGAGCCCTGCTTCGACCGCGATCCGGATGGCGTCTGCGATATTGGTCGTACCTAGTTTCTGAAACATCAGCGACCGGTGCATCTTCACGGTCTTTTCGCTGAGCGACAATTGCCACGCAATCTGCTTGCTCCGATACCCCGCTGCAATTCGCTGCAGGATCTCGCGCTGGCGTGGCGACAGGGTCTTGACGACGGCCACAGCTTGCGCGTGGCGTGCCGACAATGGTCCTAAAGCGTCATCGGGCAGTTCGACCTGCGACCCCAAGAAATACTCGAGCTCACCCTGGGCATCGAACACCGGCGCCACGAGAACGGCGTTCCTAAACGGCGTCTGGTCACGCTTGTAGTTCAGGATTTCGACAAGCACGGGGCGCCGTTCCCGCACGCCGGCGCTGATCCGCTCGGTCAGCCAGGGCTCGGTCGCCGGCCCGGCCAGGAATTTGCAATTTCGCCCGATAATTTCGTCAACCGGATAACCGGTCAGCTGGCAGAACGCATCGTTAACGGCAACGATGGGGTTGGACGGCAAGCGCGGGTCGCTAATCACCGCGGCAATCGGGCTAACCTTGATGGACGCCAGCAAGCTTTCGCCGTCAGCGTCGAGGTCGTAACCGCGAGCCGCTTCCATGCGTGGCCCCCTACGCCGATCAAGCCGTAAGGCCAAGCGGCACAGTGGGTGTCAGCCAACCGCGCTCAGCATAACTTTCTCAGCCGGCCGGAGAACGAGTTGCAAGAGAGTGCCAGCCATAAGAGATGGCAGGGATTTCACGGTCGGCCGCCAAAAGCTGCACTTCGGTTTTCCACCAGATATCGCCGTTCCGGCGGTCCCGCAGCGTTCCTGCAAGCCGAACGTCCGCTTGCAGCACCGCGCGCGTCGGGTAAGCGCCGGCGAATGTCTTGGCTTGGGTGGAAAGCCGAAAGGCGGCTTTTGGAGACGGCAGCGGCAATACCGGACCATCTCAGCGTCGGCAGTGTTTGACGGCACACAGTCAAATCAAGCTGTCGCCTTCGTCACCATAAGACACAACGCTGCAGGTTGCTTTAGGTCGCAGGCGCGAGGTCGAAGCCGGCGTCATCAAACACTTCCAATTGCGCTGGCCTCGGCAGTGACACGTCGCCTTTCATACGAGCAAGAAGACAGGTCACGGCGAGCACCATATCGGCGGCGTCATAGGGTTTAGGCATCGAGCCGATCGCCACGGTCTTGGCCGATCTGGCTCGGCTGACCTGTCCACTGATCAGCAAGACCGGTATTCCCAGAGCTTTCAAATGCTCTGCAAGTTCAATGCCGTCGTCACGCCCGGCGAGCCTGATGTTGACCAACGCCAGATCCGGCTTCTCGGCCCTTGCGACCTCAAGCGCCTCGGCGTGACGGTCCGTCAGGTTGAGGACCCTATATCCTGCGTCCTGTAGTTCTTCGCGGAGCGCCATCGCTATGAGCGCTTCGTCCTCGACAATCATGAGGGTCTCTAACGCCTTGCTGTTTTGCGCTGCTGTCATGAGGATTCCTTTGTTTGTCAGCTGCCGAATGCGCTTGACGCCGGACTCACGGCTGTGCGCGGCTCGACCGCCGCTTTGGTTTCGCCTTCCACCAGGGCTATCCGGGTGTGCTTGATGGATACCTGGGTGCCCGGGTGCTCGGGTGTTATCTCCACCGAGGCGTGCAACTGTGCTGCCAGCGCCGCGACGATACTGGTGCCCAGACCGGTTCGAGCAGGCGCGGTCAGCGGCATGCCGATGCCGTCGTCGCGCACACAAAGGACCCAATTCGGCCCGTGAAAATTATAGTCGATGGCTATCTTTCCTAGACGTCCGTTTGGAAAGGCGTGCTTGAGCGCGTTGATCACAAGTTCGGTGACGATCAGGCCGAGGCTTACCGACACCCTGGCCTCGACCACGCCGTCTCCACCTTCGACAGTCAAAGAAATCTGATCGACGTCGCTGATCATCGAAGCTGAGATGCTTTCACATAGCTGCGTGAAATAGGCATGCACTTGGATGTCGCCGCCTTCGGAGGTGGACAGCAGCCGTTCGAGCGCGGCCACGGACATCACCCGATGATGGGCATTCTCGAGATGGCCGCGCGTCTCCTCCGACGTGGTCGTTCGCGCGTTGCGCAGTAATACGCTGGCAATGATCTGCAGACTGTTAGCAACCCGATGACGCACCTCCTGCAACAGGACGCGATTTTCGTTGGCGGCCGCTTCCTTTCGCGCCGCATCGGCCTGCGCGTCAGTGACATCGGTAACTGCGACAAGGATGCGCGTTTGCTCCAGATCCAGATATTCCAGCCGTCTGGCTTGGACGATCAGATGCTGAACTGGCCGCTGCGGCCTTTGGAGATTGATATCCTGGGCGTCAGCCGGACCGTCCCCGGCCAGTGTCGTTGTCATCCAGGATCGCAGCTCGGGACTATCCCACTTGCCGTCATCTAAACTGTAAAGCGGTTGGCCGGTCAGCTGCCCAGGCTCAGTGCCGAAAACCGAGCAAAGGGATGTGCTCGCCGCGATGATTGTGAGCTGGCCGTCCAACAGCAACAGCGGCGCAGGCGAGGACGTGACGATAGCTAGCGTCAGACTAAGCGCTACGTCTTCGGGACTATGTTTGTTTGCAGACATGATCAGCTTTCGCGAAACCGGAAGGCTCGCGAAGCAAAAGCCAAAAGCCGGGAGGTCGCAAGCTTCAGAACGGGCGTAGATCGATACCCTGGGAAGAGCTGACGTAAAGCAATAACCGATGCGGGCGCGGAAAGTTGCGCCGATGAAACACTGATTGTGCCGAGCGTGTTAAATTTGGCTTCCTGAAAGCCGGCCGTCCGTTGCCGGCCTGCTCGCGCCGAAAATCAGTTGAGCAACGAACGGCGGGTTTCAGGAGGCCAAAAATCTGCGCTGGCCGGCTGGGATGTCGGCGATTCTAGCTATGTTTCGCGCGACACGGAGAAAGGCGCGAACGCTTGTGCTACCGGCATTACCTCGAGCGTGTTCACGTTGACATGCGGCGGACGGCTGAGTGCCCATTCGACGGTGTCAGCCACGTCGTCGGCTGAGAGCGGCGTCATACCGGCGTAGACTTTGGCGGCAGCAACGGAGCTGCCCATGCGGACGACAGAAAACTCGGTCTCGCACATGCCAGGCTCGACTGAAGTCACCCGAAGCGGCGTTCCGAGGAGATCGGCACGCAGGTTGAGCGAGAACTGGCGGACGAAGGCTTTCGTGGCCCCGTACACGTTGCCACCAGGGTAGGGGTAACTGGCGGCAACCGAAGCGATATTGATGATATGCCCACGATTGCGCGCCACCATGCCGGGAAGAATAGCGTGCGTGACCTGGACCAATGCCGTGACGTTGGTTTCGATCATCGTATGCCAGTTGCCGATTTCGGCTTGCTGAGCAGGTTCGAGCCCGAGGGCGAGACCGGCATTGTTGACGAGGATATCGATGGCGGCAAAGTCGCTGGGCAATTCGGTAAGCACACTTGAGAGTGCGGCTGTGTCACGGACATCGAACGCCGCCGTGAAGACGCGCTCGTTGCCGAGTTCAGCAGCAAGCGCGTCAAGCCGCTCGGAACGCCGACCGGTCGCGATGATACATCCCCCCGCACGATGAATGCGCTTTGCAATCGCCGCC
>JANMJZ010000221.1:0-4249 GCA_031371635.1 Sphingomonadales bacterium
ATTGGCCGGGACGTGGATGGATCGGCATAGGTTGGCAGGGGGGGCGTGATGAGGGAAATGCCACCGCTGTGGTCAGAAACGTCATTTCCACCCGCTATCACTATACCCCCTCCCGCAAAGGGAGAGGTGCTTTGATGAGCCGCCCGAAACTTGGGCGCTGCCCGGTCGACGACATTATTCACTCGCTCACCGGCCTTGGTGTAGCGGTAGCGGGGAGGTCCAGCGAGAGGACTTTGCCGTGGCAAAGGCAGCGGGGGGACAATTTGGCATAGGACGAATGCCGCTACTTCGAGCTGCATGCAGCACTTTGATACACTGGGAAATTCCACTCCCCACGCAACAATCCACCACCCCACCCCCAGTGTTGCCGCGCTGCAACACAGTTTCCGCAATCCGGCGCGGCCGGGTGAAATAATATTGCAACAGGACTGTCACGCCCTCATCTATCGTTACGGACCGAATAACGGTCTTAAGATTTCCTTCGGGGGGATGCAGATGACTTCTTATCGCGCAATGATGCTTGCTTCGCTGTCGGCCGCTGCCGTCATGGCAACGCCGGCTTTTGCCCAGGCACCGCAGGCCGCCGCACAGGCTGCGCCGCAGGCCGCCGAAGAGGCACCGGCGCCGGGCGCCGACATCATCGTCATCGGCACGCGCCGCACCGACCGGTCGGTGACGGACTCCGCCTCGCCGATCGACGTGATCGCGGCGACCGAACTGGCGGGCTCGCCAGCGGTCAATCTGCTCGACACGGTGCGCAACCTCGTCCCCTCGTTCTTCGTGCCGCAGAACACGATTTCGGACGCGTCGACCTTTGTCCGCGCCCCGTCGCTGCGCGGGCTGGGTGCCGACCAGATCCTCGTGATGGTCAACGGCAAGCGCTACAACCGCTCGGCGCTGGTCAACGTCTATACCGGCGCCGACACGGCGCTGTCGTTCGGATCGCAGGGCGCCGACATCGGCAACATCCCGGCGATCGCGATCAGCAATCTGCAGGTGCTGCGCGATGGCCCCACCGCGCCATATGGTGCGGACGCGCTGGCGGGCGTGCTCAACTATTCGATCCGCAGCGACGAGGGGCTGGAGGCGCAGGCGCTGTACGGCAAGACCTATCGCGGCGATGGCGAGAGCAAGATCTTTTCCGGCTATGGCGGGCTGAAGATCGGCGACCGCGGTTTCGTGAGCCTGGCAGGCGAATATTACGATCAGGGGCAGACAAGCCGCGGCGTGACGCGTGCCAGCGCGCTCGTCATCCAGCAGAACAACCCGAGCGTCGCGGTGCCGAACCCGGCGCAGATCTGGGGCACGTCGCCGGGCACGGGCTATAAGCTTTTCCTCAACGCCGCGCTCGACGTGGGCACGCAGAGCCAGGTCTATTTCACCGGCAACCTGGCGCACAGCGACACCAACCAGAGCTTCAACTATCGCCCGTCGCAGACCAATGGCGGGTTCGTGCGGTTCGACGGCACCTCGAATGCGACCGCATCGCTCGGGCGCAACGGGTCGTTCAACCCGATCTTCCTGACCCCGTGCCCGGCGGCGAGCGTCGCGACCTGCCCGACGGGCGGGTTCGTCAACGACACGAACACCTTCAGCTTCACCTCGGTCTACCCGGGCGGCTTTACGCCGCGCTTCATCGGCAAGGTCGACCAGGCGTATGGGACGCTTGGTTTCAAGGGCAAGGCCGACAGCGGCTTTACCTATGACATCTCTGGATCGCTGAGCCGCAACTCGCTCGACCTGTCGATGACCAACTCGCTGTCGGCTTCCTATGGCCCGGCGAGCCAGAAGAGCTTTCAATTCGGCAAGCTGATCCAGAGCGAAATCACCCTGAACGCCGACTTCACCTATCCTCTCGAAGTCGGCTTCGACAGCCCGATCACGCTGTCGGCGGGTGCCGAATATCGTCGCGAGCGTTACGAGAAGACGACGGGCGATCTGCAGTCGTACGGCGCCGGTATCTACGCGTCGCAGCCGCTCTATAATCAGACGGCTCCGGGCGTGTACACGGCGTTCCTGACGACCAACCCTCTGTGCCCCACGTTCAGCGCAACTGCTTCGCCTACGTCGGTCTGCACAGTCACCCAGTCCCCCGCCGCGAGCGGCTATGGCGGCACCAGCCCGAACTTTGCGGGCGTGTCGACCCAGTCGAGCTACGCATTGTACGTGGGTGCCGAGACCGACATCACCAAGGCGCTGACGGTCGGCCTTGCGGGCCGGTACGAGCATTACAACACCTTCGGCGGCGTCGTGGTGGGCAAGGCGAACGCGCTGTTCCGGGTGACCGATGCAGTTTCGCTGCGCGCCACCGTCGGCACCGGCTTCCATGCCCCGTCGCCCGGCCAGAACAACACGCAGGTCGTGACGACGAACTTCCTCGGCGGCAACCAGGTGCAGACCGGCACCTATCCGACGTCGAGCGCGATCGCGCAATTCTATGGCGCTGGGCTGCTCAGCCCCGAGCGGTCGACCAACTATGGTGCTGGTATCGTGCTGAAGCCGACCAGCGCGCTGTCGCTGACGGTCGACGGCTATATCATCCAGATCCGTAACCGCATCGGCATCTCGCAGAACTTCAACGTGACGGCGGCCAACCTTGCGGCGCAGCCCGCGCTGGCGGCAGTCGGTCTTGGCGGTGTCGTGAACTATTTCACCAACGGCTTCGACGTGTCGTCCAAGGGCATCGAGGCGGTGGCGAACTATCGCACCGAACTGCTGAGCGGGCCGCTGAGCTTTACGCTAGCGTACAGCTACAACAATCTGAAGGCGAAGAACATCAAGCTGTCGACGGCCGGGACGCCGCTGGTCAGCTCGCAGCAGCAGTACAACATCGCCAATCTGGCGCCGCAGAACCGCATCACGGCCTCCGCGAACTGGCAGATCGACAATTTCACGATCAACGCGCGCGCCAATTACTTCGGCGAATGGTCGAACGCGCTCGAATACAACCTTGTCGCGGCGACGCCCGCCACGGCGGCCAACCCGTTCCCGCCGGCGCCGGCCTCGCAGATCTTCGGGGCGAAGACGTTGTTCGACCTTGACGTCAGCTATACCTTTGCCGAGCATTTCACGCTGACGGTGGGCGCGAACAACCTGTTCAATACCTTCCCGGACAAGATCAAGGCATCGCCGATCAACCCGGTCTATGCGCTGACCGGCGGGCTCAACGACGGGCAGGTCTATCCGCGCTCGGGTGGTCCGTTCGGGATGAACGGCGGGTTCTACTACGCGCGGTTGCGCATCAAGTACTGAGCGAGGCGGGAGGAGCCAGCGCAGGCGTTGCGCAAGCAACGGCGAACTGGCTCCCCACGCAGCTTTGCCGCGGCGTCTTTATAACGATGAGGGTCCCGACGTGGCAAAGCCACGTCGTCAGTCCTCGCTCGCGCGAGGCTGGCCGGGCACTGCGGAGTGTGCACAATCAGCTTGCGCTGACTGTGCCCGCCTTGGCCTAATGGCGGCGGCTCGCTTTCAGCTGGTATTTCACCCCGTCGAATGCCTCGAACATCCCCGCGATGCCGGGGTGCTCGACCGGCTCCTCGCTGTCGTCGGGGATCAGGTTCTGCTGGCTGACATAGGCGACGTAGCTCGATTCCGCGTTTTCGGCGAGCAGGTGGTAAAAGGGCTGGTCCTTGCGCGGGCGGATCGCCTCGGGAATCGATTCATACCATTCGTCGCTGTTGGCGAAGACGGGGTCGACGTCGAAGATGACGCCGCGAAACTCGAAGTGCCTGTGCTTGACGACTTCGCCCAGGCCGAATCGTGCCTTGGCAATGGGGGGCGCAGGGGTCTTCCGGTCGTGCTGGGATGCGATGTTCATGGGATCAATCTAGGGGTTCGGCGCCAATAGACAAGCATCCTCCGCGCGGTCGCGCGAGACGGGGTTGGCAAGCCGCAGTACGGGCGCTATGCGCCGCCCTTCGATCTCGCCGGCGCGCTGTTTACAGAGCACCGTCCCTCTGCGGAGAGGTGGCTGAGTGGTCGAAAGCACCGCACTCGAAATGCGGCGTGCCCGTGAGGGTACCCAGGGTTCGAATCCCTGCCTCTCCGCCAAGCAGTCTGCCAGAATTCGCTTCTACCGTCAGACCGCCCTTGACCGGCGCAGAACTGGGCCGTTCGCGTCAGTGCGAGTGCGAGAGAGAACGGCCAGCTGGCTAATTTGTGGCGAGATCGCTCTGCATTCTCTGACCCGCTAGCGACAGGTACCCTTCGGCACATTCCCTGCTAACGTGAATTGCCGCCAATCCTCTGC
>JANMJZ010000233.1:0-4711 GCA_031371635.1 Sphingomonadales bacterium
GTGTCTACCGCGACATCGGCCTGGACTGGGTCGACTGACCTAGAGCCAGCCCGAGTGCTCGGCGAGGATCATCGTCCCGATCCCGATCAGCACGACGCCGCCGAGCAGCTCCGCCCGCTTCCCCACCCGCGCGCCCAGCACGCCACCGAAATGAACGCCAACGACGCACAGCGCGAAAGTCACCACCCCGATCACTGCACAAGACAGCAGGATCGGCAGGCCGAGCGTCGGCAGCACGATCCCCGCCGCCGCCGCATCGATGCTGGTTGCGATGGCGGCAACGAAAAGGGCTTTGTTCGTAAAGGGTTCGGGTGCGCTGTCGGCATCGCGTTCCAGCCCTTCCTTGATCATCTTGGCGCCGAGTACGCCAAGCAGCACGAACGCTGCCCAATGATCCCAGCTCTCGAACCATGTCCCGAGCGCAAGGGCCGTGGCCCAGCCGAAAATCGGCATGATCCCCTGCGCCAGACCGAAGGCCCCGGCCACGCGCACCGCGTCGCGCCAGCTGTGGCGCGCGGTCGCTCCCTGGGCGACGCTGACGGCAAAGGAATCCGTCGCTTCCGCCAGCGCCAGCAACAAGAGCGCGATCACGAGAGCAGCCCCTCGACCCATCGGGGTACCAGTACCCCGGCCGCACCGATGCGCGTCTCCTCGAAATGCACGCTGCCGAGCGACGGCTCGAGATTCATCTCGAGCGTTTCGGCGCCCACGTAGCGCGCTGTCTGCACGAAGCCGGCGGCGGGATAGACGGCGCCCGAAGTACCGATCGACACGAACAGGTCGCAGCCGCGGATCGCCGCGTCGATCGCGTCCATCTCATAGGGCATCTCGCCGAAAAACACGATGTCGGGCCGCAGCGACAGGCTGTCGCAGGCGCCGCAGGCGGTGCCCGGCGGCAGGCGACCCTCCCACGGCCCGCGATCGCCGCAGCTGGCGCACAGGGCGCTCTGCAACTGGCCATGCATGTGGATCAGCCGCTTCGCCCCTGCCCGCTCGTGCAGGTCGTCGACATTCTGGGTCACGATCAGCAACTCGCCTTGCCATTCGGCATCCAGCCTGGCGAGCGCACGGTGGGCGGCATTGGGCTCGACGGTCGACAGCGCCGCGCGCCGATCATCGTAAAAGCGGTGGACGAGCTCGGGATCGGCAGCCAGCGCCTCGGGCGTGCAGACGTCCTCGACCCGGTGCCCTTCCCACAGCCCGCCGGGCCCGCGGAAGGTCGCAAGGCCGCTTTCGGCGGAGATGCCGGCGCCGGTGAGTATAACGATGTTATTTATGGGATGCATGCGCCGCCTATACGGGCTCTATGCACAAGGGAACAATCCGCGTCGGCATCGGTGGCTGGGACTTCGACGAATGGCGGGGCAGCTTCTACCCCGAAGGGCTCAGCCGGGCGAAGCAGCTCGCCTATGCGGCCGAGCGCCTGACGAGCATCGAGATCAACGCGACCTATTATCGCAGCCAGAAGCCGGCGACGTTCGAGAAATGGGCGGCGAGCGTGCCCGACGGGTTCAAGTTCAGCCTCAAGGCGTCGCGCTTCTCCACCGCGCGCAGGAAGCTTTCCGACAGCGGCGACTCTGTCGCCTTCTTCCTGAAGCAGGGCTTCACGGCGCTCGGCGACCGTCTTGGCCCGCTCGTCTGGGAATTCCCGAAGTCCAAGTCGTTCGATGCCGATGATTTTGCTGCCTTTCTGAAGCTGCTTCCCGCAAAGCGCGACGGCATCCGCCTGCAGCACGCCCTTGAAGTGCGCCACGACAGCTTTCGCGATCCCGCCTTTTACGCCTTGGCGCGCGACCTTAATGCGGCGATCGTCTTTGCCGATGCCGATGAGTTTCCCTGCATCGACGCCCCAACCGCCGATTTTAGTTACGCGCGGCTGCAACGGACCACAGCCGACCACGCCAACGGCTACAGCGATGCGGCGCTCGACCGGTGGGTCGGCTTGGCCCACGAATGGGCTCGACGCGGCGATGTGTTCACCTATTTCATTGGCGGGGCAAAGGTGCGGAATCCAGCGGCGGCGCTGGCGATGATCGACAAGCTGGAATGCCCTGAAGTCACGTGAACGCCACGCGCAAAATAATGCTGTCCTACAGCGGCACTGCGCGGATAGGCTGCGACCATGACGACCCTCTGGCGCGCAACTCGGTTCATCGCTCTGCGGAAACGGTTCATCGGCAGATTCCGTCGACATCGTGAGACCTTTGTGACTTTTGCCAGGGCTGATTGGCGGTGCGCATGAGCCGAATCGGCATCTTCGGCAGCCGGGGGCGCATGGGGGCCGCCATCGCGACCGTCATCCCGATGCTGGGCGCCATCCCGGCCGGCGGGGCCGATGTCGGCGACGATTGCACCGCACTCGCCGCGAACAGCGACGTCCTCGTCGACTTTTCCTCGCCGACGGCCCTTGCCGGGCATCTGACCGCCGCTCGCCATGCAGGCACGCCGATGCTGATCGGCACGACCGGACTCGACGGCAGCCATCAGGCGATGATCAACGAGGCAGCCCGCGATATCGCCCTGATCCAGGCCGCGAACACCTCGCTCGGCATCAACTTTCTCGCCGCCATGGTCGAAGAGGCCGCAGCGCGGCTCGGCAACGACTGGGACGTCGAAGTTCTCGAGATGCATCACCGGCACAAGGTCGACGCACCGTCGGGTACCGCCCTGCTGCTGGCACAGGCTGCGGCCAATGGCCGGGGCAAGAGCCTGCCCGAACTCAGCCGCTTCGACCGCTTCGACAGCACCGATCCCCGGGAACCGGGCACGATCGGCTTTGCCAGCCTGCGCGGCGGTTCGGTCGCGGGCGATCACATGGTCGTGCTCGCGGGCGAAGGGGAGCGCTTCGAGCTCGGCCACCGCGCCGAAAGCCGCGAAATCTTCGCGCGCGGCGCGGTAAAGGCAGCGCTTTGGCTCATCGACAAGCCGGCGGGGCGCTACACCATGGCGGACGTGCTCGGGCTTTGAAGCGGGCGGACATCTTCGAATTTTACCGGCGGCTGGCGGAGGCAAATCCTGCGCCGGAGACCGAGCTGGCCTTCGGCAACATCTACCAGTTGCTGGTCGCGGTCGTCCTCTCCGCCCAGTCGACCGACGCGGGCGTCAACAAGGCGACCCTCGCCCTGTTCGAGGATGTCCGCGACCCGCAGGCGATGATCGATCTCGGCGAGGAAGGGCTCAAGGCGCACATCAAGACGATCGGCCTGTTCAATACCAAGGCAAAGAACGTGATCGCGCTGTCGCACATGCTGATCGAGCGACATGGCGGCGAAGTGCCGACCGAGCGCGACGCGCTGCAAGCGCTGCCCGGCGTTGGGCGAAAGACCGCCAATGTCGTGCTCAATGTTGCTTTGGGCGCAGAGACATTCCCCGTCGACACGCATGTCTTCCGCGTCGCGAACCGCACCGGCCTCGCCAAGGGCAAGACGCCCGACGCGATCGAGAAAATCCTCGAGCGGCAGACCCCCGCACCCTTCCGCGTGCAGGCGCACCACTGGATCATCCTGCACGGTCGCTATACCTGCAAGGCGAGGACACCCGAATGCTGGCATTGCGTCGTCGCGGACCTCTGCGCGTTCAGGTCAAAGACAGCCGCACCCGCGCAAGCTAAACTCACCCGAGTCGAAGGAGAACCGACATGAAGAAGCTTCTCGCCACGACTGCGGCTCTGGGCCTGACCCTGACGACCGCAGCCGCTCGTGACCGCAACGCCGTTCCTGAGGCGGTGCCGGACGGTAAGCCCGTCAGCTGCGTCCAGACGACCAACATTCGCTCGACCAGCGTGCATGGCGACCAGGTGATCGATTTCCACATGACCGGCGGCAAGGTCTATCGAAACACCTTGCCGATGAGCTGCCCGAACCTCGGCTTCGAGGAGCGGTTTCTTTACAGGACCACGATCAGCCAGCTGTGCTCGGTCGACATCATCACGGTGCTCCAGTCGCCCAACCTGCAACAGGGCGCGAGTTGTGGCCTTGGCCAGTTTCAGCCGGTCAAGCTGGTCAAAAAGGCCGGACGATAACTGCTAGCCGATTGCGGGGAGCCTTGCTAAAGGCTCCCTCAAGCACCGGTAGCTCAGCTGGATAGAGCACTGCCCTCCGAAGGCAGGGGTCAGGGGTTCGAATCCCTTCCGGTGCGCCATTCGCCTACGAAAGTACGAACCTCTGCCGGTGGCAGATCGGCGGCAAAGGCGGCGTTTTCCAGAGCACCGACGTCACCACGGATGATGAGCAGTTCCGGCGTCATTTCAACTTCGCCGACAAACGCATCTATATATCGCTTGCGCATCTGAGGATCGGTGGCATCGCGTAGCTTTCGCCGCATTACCTCACCAAACCGCTGAACTTTTTCGGAGGTAACCCGCGTCGACTTAGTGCCGAGCTGGTTTTCTAGGCGTTTAATGTCAAGGGCTATCGCCTGCTGACGTGCTTTCAACGTTTGCAGTCGCTCTTTCAGGATTGGATCATCAGGTGCGGTGCTCCCCGCCTCAACCAATCCGTAGAGCGCCCGCCGTACTCCGGCAAACATCGTCAGAAACACTCGCGCGCAGTTAGCGTATTACCCCGTTTGGCTAAACCCACAGCATAGGATTGACGGATGGCGGTTCTACCGCGTGCCCTCGGCTGTCCTCCATCGCCCCAAGATTGGCCATTTGAAGCCCCGTCTTCTGATACCTGATTGCGAACTATCTTACTGGCTGGTACGGTTGACC
>JANMJZ010000240.1:0-9326 GCA_031371635.1 Sphingomonadales bacterium
GGGGCGACGAGCCCGGGCAGCATCAGCCCGGGGTAGCTGTTGTGCAGGTGGAGCGCCGCGAATAGCTGGTGCCGTGGGAGGATGACCGCCTGCTCCGGGATTGCGAGGCCCACCAGTACAAATCCGTACAGGACCCGGCGAAACGGGAATTCGAGCCGCGCAAAGCCGTATCCCGCGAGCGAACAGAGGATCAGTACGCCCACCGTCGTGCCGAGCGAAACGATTGCGCTGTTCAGCAGCCAGCGTGGCACCTGCGATCCGGCAAAGATCGCGCGATAATTGTCCAGCGTATAGGGAGGAGAGAATGCGGCGGCGCTGTCGTGCATCAGCGCCGCATTGTCCTTGAACGACAGCAGCAGCGTCCACAACAGCGGCGCCACCATGATGGCGGCGCCAATGACGAGCGCGACCAGGACCGGAAGGCTGAGGCGGTTCGCGTTCACCGCACGCGATCCTCGCGCGTCGTCACCCAGTATTGCAGTGCGGTCACCCCCAGCACGAGCAGGAAGAGCACTTCAGCGGCGGCAGTCGCGTAACCCAGCTCCCAGCGGCCGAAGGCGACTTCATAGATGAACAACACGACGGGCCGCGACGCGCCGGCAGGTCCGCCTGATGTCAGCAACTGCGCCTGGCCGAAGATCTGCAGCTGCGCAGCCGTCTGAAGCATGACCACGATGATCGTCGTGCGACGGATGGAGGGCAGGGTCACGCGACGGAAGACTGTCCAGCGACTTGCCCGATCGAGTGCGGCGGCCTCGTAAAGTTCGCTCGGAACTTGCTGCAATCCAGCGAGAAACAACATCATCGGCAGGCCCAGCGACCACCAGATTGTCGTGATGGCGAGCGCCGGGATCGTCAGTTGGGGATGGCTGAGAAACGGGATCGGTTCGACCCCGAACAGGGCGAGCAGCTTAGCGATCAGTCCTGCATCCGGGGTCAGTACGAAGCGCCAGATCAACGTCACGATAGTCACCGAGAGAACGGACGACGAGAAGAACAGGCCGCGAAAGATAGCGGCGCTGCGTGTCGCGCGGTTCAGGGCCAGTGCGAGCGCTAGGGTCAGCACGGTCAGGGCGGGCACGATCAACAGCGTGAGCAGGAAGGTGTTCAGCAGGGCCGAATGGAAGATCGGGTCGCGCGCGAGACGCATGTAATTGTCTGCGCCGACCCAAAGTCGCGAGCCGAACAGGTCGGCCCGGTGAAAGCTGATGAAAATGCCCATCAGGAGCGGCAGGATCAGCAGGAAACTGTACAACGCGACGAAGGGGCCGACGAAGGCCAGTCCATGCCACCGGCCCGGCGCGGCGGCCCTGGCGCTCATGCCTCGACCGGATGGTGGCCAGCGCCGTCTGCGGCAAAGACATGCGCCGCATCGCCCCGGACCGTCAGCCCCACCCGGTCGCCGATGCGGACACTGCTGTCGCCCGAATCCTGTGCGGTGATTTCCTGCCCGTCGGCCAGTTTCGCATAAACCAGCGTGCGGTCGCCGAGCCGTTCGACCAGCACCGTTTCCGCATCGGCCGTACCCGTACCGGAGGGCGCTATCGTGACATGTTCGGGCCGCAAGCCGAGCTGCACCCGACTGCCCTGTGTAAGCCCAGTTACCGGAACACGCGTCTGGACGGTCGCCCCGCCATCGAGTGTGACGCTGGCATAGCCGCTGGCGATTCCCGCCAGGCGGCCACGTGCCAGCGTCATCGCAGGAGAGCCGACGAATGATGCAACAAAGGCATTGGCAGGGCGTCGATAGATGTCCAACGGGGTGCCGACCTGCTGGATGCGCCGGTCGTTCATCACGACAATGCGGTCGGACAATGTCATCGCCTCGGCCTGGTCATGCGTGACCATGATCAGCGCCGCATCGACCCGGTTGCGCAGCTGTGCGAGCTCGACGCGCGTGCGCATCCTGAGGGCTGCATCGAGGTTCGACAGTGGCTCGTCGAGCAGGAAGAGGCGCGGATTCTTGACGATGGCGCGACCGATGGCGACGCGCTGCCGTTGGCCGCCGGACAACTGCCCTGGCTTGCGGGCCAACAGCGGCTCGATCTCCAGCGCGGCAGCCGCGCGCGCGATCCGCGCTTCGATTTCGTCGGCTGGGACGCGTGCATTGCGCAGGCCGAACGCCATGTTCTCGTGCACGGTCATATGGGGGTAGAGCGCATAGGCCTGGAAGACGAGGGCGACGTCGCGTTCTCCCGGGGGTAGCTGATCGATCCGGCGCCCCTCCAGACGCACCTCGCCAGAATCAGGCGTTTCGAGTCCGGCAATGATCCGCAGCAAGGTCGATTTGCCGCTGCCCGATGGCCCCAGGAACGAGATGAATTCGCCCGATGCCATTGTCAGCGTCACGTCGTCGAGCACGCGTACGTCCCCATAAGACTTGGCGACGCCCATGAGTTCAAGGCTGTTCAACACCGGCATCCAATTATCATATTAATGCCAGCATCGGCGAGGCAGGCGCCCGCGTCAATATGCGGGTTCGAGCAGACCGCCGATCTGATGATGCTGTATTACAGGCATTAATCGGTCCACTACGCGGCAAGTCAGATGGTCCCGCACCCGCGCTGGAAGCGACGACAAATAGTCGGCCGTCACCTGCAGGTCGTGATGCGTCGCGTTCCCCGCCCCTGGCGCGTCGACACCGATCACCAGCACGGGGCGTGACACGTCCGAGTGGTTCGCCGTCCCGCGGTGGATCGTCAGGGCGGACCGCGCAGAAATGTCCCCACGCTGGGGCAGCTTTGCTTCCGCCCGCGCCGTATAGCGCTGCCACAGCGTGCGCGGCGGGAACATACCCTTGTCGCACCCGTCGAAAACATCCCACTGCGTGCCCGGCGCGATTTCGAACGGGCCCATTTCGGGCGTCGTGTCGACGCTGGTCAGGTTGAACGCGAGCGAATCCAGGTGGCGACGCTTCGCCGTCGCCTCGGGCACGGCAAAGTCACGGTGCCATGGCTGATCCGCCGCGCCGGGAAACGGGATATCGAAGCCGACCTCGACGATGTTATAATCAGGGCCGAGCACCGCCTCGCAGACGGTCACGAACCAGGGGTGGGTCACGATATCGACGAAGCCCGAGATACGCTGAGGCTGGACCTCGACGTACCACCGCTGCGGGCCGCGGGGCAGCGCACCCCCCTCTACTGCCTGTGCTTCCCGGAACAGGGCCATGATCTCGGCGTGAAGCACATCGGCAAAGGCGCGCGGGAAGGCGCCGCGCTCGGCGATCAATCCATCGCCGTACAATCCGCGCATAATTTCCGACGTTTCCATCGCCTTGCTTGCCATTTCCGTCCGAAATCGTCTATTTATAATATAAATCAATTGGCGACAATCGCTGTCGGTGGCAGCAAACAAAGGCAGGCATTTGACCCCCAGTTTCGAGATTGACGCGGTCGCCGAGGGTGCTGGCACGCGATTCAACATCCACTTCGGGATCGAAATCCGGTCGTACCACATCGTCGACGGTGAGCAGGACAGCTACAAGCGGTTCTACGAGGATATCTCGCGCGATTTCGGCACGCGTCCGCCGCACGGGCTGGTCAAGCCCGTCATACCCGACGGACCGCAACCCGCCTGGCAGCCGCTGATCGTTGAGAACCTCGATTCCCGAACTACGGCCGGGTACGGCGATCCGGCGGTGCTGAAAACCGATGAGGGCTATTACCTTGTCGCGACTTCGAACGATGCGCCCGATGCCTTTCCGATCCTGCACTCCGACGATCTGGTGCACTGGGAGCATCGCGGCTTTGTTTTTCCCGACGGCCATGCGCCGGTGTGGACGGCTCATGGCCGCGACGTGGGCGATTACTGGGCGCCAGAGATGGCGCGCGTCGGCGATGAATACTGGATCGTCTATACCGGGCGGCAGAAGAGCAATGCCCTTGCGATCGGTCTCGCCAAGGCGCCCCATCCAACCGGCCCGTGGACCGACCTGGGCCATCCGTTGCTTGCGGGGCACGCCGTCAACACGACCGGCCTGCCGGACGATCCGACCCGTCCCATCTTGAGCGGCGGCGTCATCGATTCGCATATCTTCATCGACGCCAATGGCGACCGCTATCTGTTCTGGAAGCGCGATTCGAACGGCATCTGGCCGCGTCCGCTCGCGGGCCTGCTGCGGGAGCGGCCCGAACTGATCGAGCAACTTTTCCGCAACGAAGCAGACCGCAAGACTGCTGCCTTTGCCGCCGCAATGCAGCTGTGGGCGAACGCGCAGCGGCCGATGGAACGCTTTTTCCTGATGGGTCCGCTGATCGACGCGGTGCTCGATTCATGGGCGCACGTAAAAGCGGTACTTTCTGACATTCCAGAGGCCGCAATCATCGTCGACGCCATGACGACGCCCATTCACGCGCAGCGGATCGGCGACACGGGCGAACTCATCGGCACCGACAAGCTCGTCCTCGTCAACGACCTCGACTGGGAAGGCCATCTGATCGAAGGGCCTTGGGTAACCCACCAGCAAGGCCGCTACTGGCTGTTCTATGCCGGCAATGATTTCGGGACGCCGGCCTATGGCATCGGCGTCGCGGTCGCCGATCATCCGCTGGGACCCTATGTCAAACAGGAGCAGCCCCTGCTCAAGACCACCCGGAGCTGGTGGGCGCCGGGACATGCCTCGGTCGCGCCCGGGCTGGACGGGGAGCCGCAACTTTTCTTTCACGCCTTCATGCCGGGAACTGGCGGCTACAACACGTTCCGGGCGCTGCTGACGACGCGGCTGCAGTTCGGCCATGACACGGTGACGGCCGCCTGAAACGCCGATCCCCTGCGCCCCCCGGTATCATTCGCGCGCGCCGTGCGATAGCACCTCAGGAAAGCCGGTTACGGCGAAGGTGAGGCAGGGGGGAAGCATACCGATGCGGCTGGGCGTCTGCTATTATCCCGAGCACTGGCCCGAAGATCTCTGGGCTGAGGACGCGCGGCGGATGGCCGAGATGGGCCTCAGCCGTGTTCGTATCGGCGAATTCGCGTGGAGCAGGATCGAGCCGGAGCCGGGCCGGCTCGACTGGGCGTGGCTCGACCGCGCCGTCGGGGTGCTGTCGGACGCGGGCCTGGGCATCATCCTGTGCACCCCGTCAGCAACGCCGCCGAAATGGCTGGTGGACCGCATGCCGGACATGCTTGCGGTCGACGCGCAGGGCCGGCCGCGCGGATTCGGCTCGCGGCGGCATTATTGCTTCAGTCATGCGGGCTATCGCTCCGAGGCGGCCCGCATCGCGCACGCCGTTGCCGAACGCTATGGGGCGCATCCTGCCGTCGTCGCCTGGCAGACCGACAATGAATATGGCTGCCACGATACGGTTCTGAGTTACTCTGTCGCAGCTCTCTCGTCGTTTCGTATGTGGCTGGCCGACCGATACGGCACGATCGGTTCGTTGAACGAGGCTTGGGGGAATGTCTTCTGGAGCATGGAGTATCGGTCGTTCGACGAGATCGAGCTGCCCAATCTGACGGTCACCGAAGCAAATCCGGCGCATCGGCTGGCGTTCCGCCGATTCTCGTCGGACCAGGTCGTCAGCTTCAACCGGGCACAGGTCGACATCTTGCGTGCGCTGTCGCTGGGTCGCGACGTGGTGCACAACTTCATGGGATTCTTCACTGAATTCGATCATCACTCGGTGGGCGAAGATCTAGATGTCGTTGGCTGGGACAGCTATCCGCTTGGCTTTCTCGACAGCTTCCCGTTCAGCGATGCCGACAAGATTGCATATGCGCGGCAGGGCCATCCCGACATCGCGGCGTTCCACCATGACCTGTATCGCGGCTGCACGAAGGACGGGCGATGGAGCGTGCTTGAACAACAGCCCGGCCCGGTCAACTGGGCGCGGTACAACCCGGCGCCCCTGCCGGGGATGGTCCGCCTGTGGACATTGGAGGCGATGGCACATGGTGCAGAGCTGGTCAGCTATTTCCGCTGGCGCCAGTTTCCCTGGGCGCAGGAGCAGTTCCACGCGGGGCTGCTCCGCCCCGACAGCGAACCGGCCCCTGCCTTCGACGAGGTAAGGCAGGTGGTGCACGAACTCGCCAAGCTCGGCACCGCAGGCAGGCCGCCACGCAGTGTGGCGCTGGTTTTTGCCTACGAAGCCGATTGGGTGACCGGCATCCAGCCGCAGGGGGCAGGGTGCTCGGCGCTGTGGGCCGCCTTCGACTGCTATAGCGCGCTGCGCAAACTGGGACTGGACGTCGACATCGTCCCGCCGACGGCGTCGCTCGAAGGCTATGCCCTGTGTGTCGTGCCGTGCCTGCCAATCGTGCCCCGGCAATTGGTCGAGGCCCTCGAACGATTTGACGGCCAGATCGTCATCGGACCGCGCAGCGGCAGCCGCGGACCCGATTTCGAAATCCCGCTCAATCTGGCGCCCGGCCCCTTGCAGGAAATTTTCCCGGCCAAGGTTGCGCGGGTCGAGAGCCTGCGCCCCGGGCTGGAACACCCCGGGGATGGCTGGGCCATTGCGCGCTGGATCGAACATCTGGAAACGGCAGCAGAACCCGAGTTTATTGCCGATGACGGCACGGTTGCGGCCTGGCGGCATGGCAAGCTTCGCTATCTCGCGGCATGGCCGGAACCTGGAATTGCCCTCAAAATTATGGGCCTCGCGGCGCATGACGCGGGGCTTTCCACGCACTGCCTGCCAGAAGGTTTGCGTATTCGGCGCGCTGGACGCCGCATTCACGCCTTTAACTATACGACGCACACCATCGACCTCCCGGACAGTCTGATCGGAAAGCCTGTGCTCGGCACCCGGCGCATCGCACCTGCGGATATAGCGATCATCGAGTGATGAAAGCGGATGACGATCGTGCCGACTTGGACTAGCTAAGGCCTGCCTCGACGATTCAGTAGCTTCTGCGTTCTCATAGCTCTTCACCCGCAGTGACAAGCGCAGGATAATCGTTATTCACGACCTCAGATCGGCATCAGAGCCAAACCCAGACGATTACAGCGCGCTCGCCGCGCTATGCCAGTCCGATTTGGTGATTGATGATGTCCAGCTCCGGACACTTGTCGATGCGCTCCCGACGCTCGTTTCGTTCTGGGACCTCGATCTCAAATGCCGGTTCGCCAATAAGGCCCATGGTCACTGGTTTGATATCGATCACACCCAGATCCTGGGCCTTCCGATGCACCAGATTGTTTCTGAGGAATTGTTTTCAGCGTGCGAGCCGAAGGTGCGCGCTGCCTTGAAGGGTGCACGACAGGACTTCGAGCAGTTGATGCACCAAGCCAATGGCACAACGCGCCAACTAATGATCACTTTCCTGCCGTCGATCGTCGACGGGGTGACGACGGGGTTGGTGAGCCATAGCATTGACGTCAGCCCAGTTAAGTTGGCGGAAAAGGCGCTTCGTGACGAGGTTAGCGCGCACAGGGATACGATCGAGGCGCTTGCGGAAGCTGCTGACAAGATCGCACGTGATCAGGCGACGTTTCGTCGCACCCTGCGTCTGAACGGGCAAATCGCGTTGATTGCGTCAGGCAAGTTCTGGATCAGCCTGATCAGTGCTGACTGGATCGCTGATTGGGAGGGGCTGACTGGTGGTACCGTGTCCGCAGATCTCGATCTCAATATGGCCGACTTCATCTTTGTCGACGACTTGCAGCGTTCCCGCGATGACACTCTCCGTGCCGTCGCGTCACCCAAGGTTACCGAGGGTCGCTACCGGATTATTTGCAAGGACGGTGTCCTGCGGTGGTTTCGGTTTCGTTTCGCGCCCGACTTCGACGAAGAGGGTGAGCTGACGCAATGGCTCGGAACGATGGAAGACGTCGATGAACTGGTTCGCGCCGAGGAACGCGCCAAGGAAATCGACGCGGCCTATCGGCAGACAATCGAACTTCACGGCCAGATCCTCTGGACGGCACCACCCGAAGGCGGCGTGCTCACGATCAGCGAGGCGTGCAAGGACCGGTGGGACGCGCTGACCCATCGGCCAACCCGATTCGACCTCAAGAATTATGTGCCTGATTTGATGCACCCGGACGACTTGGTTGGTGCGTTTCGCGGCGCCGCGGAACATCTCGCCGCAGGAACAACGATCGATCAGCGATACCGGTTACGCGCGTCGGACGGCACGTACCGCTGGTTCAGGTCCAGGGCGGTGCCGCGCCGTGATGAAAACGGCGCGATCATCGCGTGGTACGGCACTCTGGAAGACGTCCACGAGCAGGTCGCCGAAGAAGAGCTTCGCCGGGAGCGCGATGCTATTTATCGCCTGACCATCGAAGTCAGCGGCATGATACCCTGGTCGACGTCGGCGGACGCATGGTTGATTTCGATCAGCGAAGACGACGCCTCCCGTTGGGCTGCCCTAACCGGCTTGCCGCAATCGACATCCATTACCGACTATATCACACACGCCATTCATCCGGATGACGTGGAAAGGTCTGCGATCAGTCGTGATCAGGCTGTCGCGTGCGGTCGTTCGCTGGATCACATCTATCGCTTGCGCATGGCGGACGGCAGCTATCGATGGTCGCGTTCGCGTGCGTCGCCGCTCTGCAATCAAGCAGGCGAGGTTGTGCGCTGGTATGGCACCATCGAAGACATCCATGATCAGGTCATGAACGAGGAACGCGTTCAACGCCTCGAATTAGAGTTAGCACATTTTGCGCGCGTTGCCGCGATGAACTCGCTTGCATCGACTCTCGCCCACGAACTGAGTCAGCCGCTTGCCGCAGTCGCGAATTATGTCAGCGGTGCACAGCGCCTGCTCAGGAGCGGCGGCGACGCCAGAATAGATCAGGTGGTTGAAGCCCTGAGATCGGCCGCTGCGGCGACGCAGCGCAGCGGCGAAATCGTTCGCGGGATGCGGTCGATGGTTGCCAAGGGCGGCGTTAACCGCCGGTCCGAACATGTGGTGCGCCTGATCGAGCGGGCGGGATTGCTAGCGATGGCAGATGCCAAGGCGCACGGCATCGACTATAGCATCGACATCGAGCCCGATGTCGATACGGTCTATGTGGACCGGGTCCAGCTGGAGCAGGTTTTTATCAACCTCCTGCGCAACGCCGTCGAGGCCGTCAGCAATGCAGCAGTGCGCAGGATTGCGTTGAGAGCCCAGAAGAACGACACAGAAGTGCACATCAGTATATCGGACACAGGACCCGGCGTTGCGCCCGAGGTCCTCGACAATCTGTTCGGCGCATTCAATTCCACCAAGCCCGACGGCCTCGGCGTCGGGCTGTCGATCTGTCGCACGATCGTGGAAGCGAACGGGGGCCGGGTCCTCTATGCGCAAACGCCAGAGAATGGAGCCTGCTTCACGGTGTGCGTGCCCATCAGCGATTGAAAACTGGTCGCACGTCCCCCGAGTGGCGG
>JANMJZ010000255.1:0-8040 GCA_031371635.1 Sphingomonadales bacterium
CTCAACCATATCCTGAAGGACATGGTGTGCCGCACGCAGAATCTGCTGGGCAAAGACGCGCCGTACGTGCCCGGCTGGGACTGCCACGGCCTGCCGATCGAATGGAAAGTCGAAGAGGCGTACCGCAAGAAAAAGCTGAACAAGGACGAGGTGCCCGCGCGCGAATTCCGCGCCGAGTGCCGCGCCTATGCGCAGGGGTGGGTCGATACGCAGCGCGAACAGCTCAAGCGGCTGGGCATCAACGGCGACTGGGACAACCCCTATCTGACGATGGATTTCGACGCCGAGGCGACGATCGTCCAGGAACTGATGAAGTTCGCGACCAGCGGCCAGCTCTATCGCGGCGCCAAGCCGGTGATGTGGTCCCCGGTCGAAAAGACCGCGCTCGCCGAGGCCGAGGTCGAGTACGAGGACATCGTCTCGACGCAGATCGATGTGGCGTTCGAGATCGTGGAGTCGCCGATCCCCGAAATGGTCGGCGCGCAAGCAGTAATCTGGACGACGACGCCGTGGACGATCCCTGTCAACCAGGCTTTGGCGTATGGGCCGGAGGTTGAGTATCGCCTTTGCCGGAAACGTAATGATGATGGGCGCCAATATCTCATTGCACTGGAGCTTCTCGGTGCGACTGGCAGCCGTTTTGGCGACGAACTGGTACCAATAAAGGCAATCAAGGGCTCCGACCTTACCGGCACCATCGCCCGCCATCCCATGCACCACCTCGGCGGGTTCTTCGCGAAGCCCCGCCCCTTCCTGCCCGGCGACTTCGTCACGACCGAACAGGGCACGGGCCTCGTCCATATGGCGCCCGACCATGGCGAGGACGATTTCGACCTGTGCAAGGCGAACGGCATCGATCCGGTTTTCGCGGTCGAGGGCGACGGGAAGTATCGCGCCGACTGGGCCTGGCTTGGCGGGCAAGGCAGCGTCATCAACGCCAAGTTCACCGCGCCCGACGGCCCGATCTGCGAGGATCTGCGCGCGGCGGGCGCGCTGCTCGCGGCGAGTGCGGACTATAAGCACAGCTACCCGCACAGCTGGCGGTCGAAGGCGAAGGTGATTTTCCGCGCCACGCCGCAGTGGTTCATTCCGGTGGATGCGCCGCTGCCCGATGACCACTGCGAAAGCTTTGCCGAGAAGCGCTGGGATGGCGAAGGCGGTGCGCTCGGACAAGGGCCGACGCTGCGCCAGCTTGCCCTGCGCGCCATCGCCGACACGCGCTTCGTGCCCGACAAGGGCCGCAACCGAATCGGCAGCATGGTGGAGGGCCGCCCCGACTGGGTGATCAGTCGCCAGCGCGCCTGGGGCGTGCCGATCACCCTGTTCGTGAAAAAAGGCACCAACCTGTATCTCACCGACCCGGCGGTCAACGCGCGGATCGTGGACGCCATCCGCGTGGCTGGTGTCGACGGGTGGAGCGCCGAGGCCGCGCCCACGCTCCTCGGCCCCGACTATGACATCGCCGATTACGAGCAGGTCACCGACATTCTCGACGTCTGGTTCGACAGCGGCTGTACGCACGCCTTTGTGCTCGAGAGCGGCAAATGGCCCGACATGCGCTGGCCGGCGGACCTGTATCTCGAAGGGTCCGACCAGCATCGCGGCTGGTTCCAGTCATCGTTGCTCGAAAGCTGTGGCACGCGCGGCCGGGCGCCCTATGATGCCGTGCTGACGCACGGGTTCACGATGGACCAGAAGGGCATGAAAATGTCCAAGTCGCTCGGCAACACCATCAACCCGCTCGACCTGATGCGCGATTACGGCGCGGACATCCTGCGGCTGTGGGCGCTGTCGGTCGACTTTACCGAGGACCACCGCATCGGCAAGGAAATCCTCCAGGGGGTGTCCGACCAGTATCGCAAGCTACGGAATACCTTCCGCTATTTGCTCGGCGCGCTCGACGGCTTTTCCGAGGACGAGCGCGTGGACCTGGCCGACATGCCCGAGCTGGAGCGATATGTGCTTCACCTTCTTGTCGACCTGGACACAAAGCTGAAGCAGGCGGTCGCCGACTTCGACTTCAACAGCTACACACGGCTGCTCAGCGATTTCGCGAACAACGACCTGTCGGCATTCTTCTTCGATATCCGCAAGGACTCGCTCTACTGCGATGCGCCGACGTCGCCCAAGCGCCGCGCGTACCGTACGGTGCTCGACACGCTGTTCCACGCGCTGGTCCGCTATGCCGCGCCGGTGCTGGTGTTCACGGCGGAAGAAGTGTGGGAGACACGCTACCCCAATCAGGGATCGGTGCATTTGCTGGAATGGCCGGATGTTGACGCCGCGTGGCTCGATCCTGCCCTCGAGACGCAATGGGTCCGGCTACGCGAGTTGCGGCTGATGGTTAGTGCCGAGATCGAGCCGTTGCGGCGCGCCAAGGAACTCGGCTCCAGCCTGCAGGCCAATGTGACGCTCGGCATCAGCGATGTCGGCGACCGGCCGACGCTGACCAGCGAGGAACTCGCGGAACTGTTCATCGTTGCCGACGTCGGCATCGAGACCGTCGAGCATGGTCCGGTCGGGATCGTGCACCTGACGACTTATGAAAAGTGCGGCCGCTGCTGGCGGCATTTGCCCGAGGTTACCGAGGACGGCGCGCTGTGCGCCCGGTGCGCGGAGGTTGTGGCGTGACCGGCGTCCGGGCCAATCACCGCGCCCTCGGCCTCACCTGCGCGGCGTTCGCCTTTGCGGTCGACCAGCTGCTCAAGTGGGTCGTCACCGTCCCGCTCGACCTGAAGAACGTCGGACAGATCGTGCTGCTGCCGTTCTTCAACCTGACCTGGGTCGAGAATTACGGCGTCTCGCTGGGGCTGCTGACGGCCAACTCCCCGCTCGAGCGCTGGCTGGTGACGGGGCTGACCGCACTGATCGCGACCGTCGTCGCAGTCTGGATGTGGCGCGAGAAGAACCGGCACGACGTATTCGGGTTGGGCCTCATCCTCGGCGGGGCGCTTGGCAATATCCTCGATCGGGTGCGCTTCGGCCATGTCGTGGATTTCGCCGACCTGCATTTCGGGGAGTTTCGTCCCTTTCTAGTATTCAATATCGCCGATGCCGCTATAACCATCGGCGTATTGATCCTGTTTCTCCGCGCGCTGCTGGTGCGCGACAAGCCGAAGGTTGAAGCCGATGCGTAAGATCGTTCCCGTTCTCCTGATCGCCACGACTCTCGCGGCCTGCGGCAGCAGCCGCGGCGTATTCGCCGGGCGCAATGGTCCGGACGCGCTTGCGGTGGCACGGGCAGCACCTTTGGTGGTGCCGCCTGACTTCGCGCTGCGCCCCCCGGTTCCCGGCGCGCCGCGTCCCCAAGAAGCCGATTCCTCGACGCTGGCGCTTCAGGCGATGTTCGGGGGCCCTGCCGATCGCAGCAGCGCCGAAAAGGGCGCTCTCAATGCCGCCGGCGTCGCACGCGCCGATGCCGGAATACGGTCTACTGCAGGCGATCCCGGGACGACGGTAGTCGACAAGGGGGCGGCGACGCGCGATGTTGTGGCTGCGCCTGCGAGCGAAGGCCAAGGGGCGCGGGCGACGACGCCGAACTGATACCGGGCAGGGCAGCCAGAGCATTCTACCATCGCAGTGCAAGAGGACCTGACGAGCAAGACCTCTCCCCGCGCCGCAGGGAGAGGTCGAGTGTTCAAGGCGCGCTCTTTCCCAGTGCGCGCCGTTCCTTAGAAAGCGAAGGTGACGGCAAACACAGCCGTGCCCGCCGCGATCGACGATCCGTCGGTCTGCGACGCGAAGTTTGGCTGGAGATAGGCGGACTTGGCAGCCGTAATGTCGGTGCCTGTGTAAGCAACGCCCAGCGTCACCGGGCCGCGCGTAAAGTCGACGCCGACCAGATAATCGACGTAGCTGCCGGTGGGCGCAATGCTGGTCCCGTTCGGCCCGAGGCCGGGATTGCCCTTCGAATAGCCGACATGGCCCTTGGCGAGGAAGCCTGCACCCAGCCCGACATTGGCGTCACCCCAAAGGTAGAGGTTGTCATAGGACTGGCCGCGACTTTGTGGCGTGTTCGAAAAATTGCCCAGTGCCTTCTGCTTGGGTGCGTAGGCGACGCCGGCGAGCAGGTTCACTGGCCCAACGGTCCCGCTGAGTTTGGCATAGGGTTCGAAATAGTCGGTGATCTTAGCGCCGCCCGGGTACATGTAATAGGTGACGCCCACGTCGATCGCACCACCGCCTATCGGGTGCTTGTACCCGGCAATCAGGTCGAGCTCGAGGTTGGGACCGCCGAATGTGCCCCAGCCGGCAAGGTTCGACGCCCAGAAGCCACCGTACAGGCCGCTTTCATGCGTGATCGTAGCACCGCCCTGTAGTGCCATTTTCTTGTCGGACTGGGATACACCGCGCAGGCGGTAATCCGTCACCAGGCTGACCGATCCCGAAACCGTGATCGGCTTGGGGGGTGATGTATCCTCCGCCAGGGCAGGCGATGCTGCGGCGAGAGCGAGGGCGCTGCTGAGGCAGCCGAGAATGATGCGCATGGACTTCCCTTTGTCATGACGGGCGTATTTGCCCTCGGGTCGTCCCACCTGCTTTGACCTGCGCCTGCCTCTGGAAGTCCGGGCGGCGTCTTGATCGGGCTCATCTTGACTCGCAATTGTGCAATGCACAACAATAATATGCCCGATATCGAACAACTGCGGTTAGACTGTTGCGGTGGCGCAACAGTTTCTATGCGGAATCGAGCGCCTGCCCGAGGTCGGCGATCAAGTCGCGGACGTCTTCCAGCCCGACCTGGAGGCGTATGACCGTGCCGCCGGCCCACGTCGTCGCTGTACGGCAACGGGCAGGTTCTGTCGGCAGCGCCAAGCTTTCGAACCCGCCCCAGCTGTAGCCGATGCCGAAATGCTGGAGCGCGTCGACAAGGCGTGCCGCCCGCGTTGCCCCTTGCTCGGCGTCGGACCCGGTAAGCATGAAACCGAACAAGCCACTCGCGCCCCTGAAATCGCGCACGAACAGAGGGTGCCCCGGGTCGTTGGGCAGCGCAGGGTGAAGCACGCGTGCTACCTTTGGGTGTGCTTGCAGCCATTGCGCAACCTCGAGCGCGCTCGCCTGATGCTGTGCCAGCCGCACCGCCAGCGTGCGCAGGCCCCGCGCGGCGAGAAAGGCGTCGTCGGGGCTAACGCAAAAGCCCAGCACCTGCGCGGTAAGGCGAAGGTCCGGCCAGGTCGCCGCGCCGCTCGTCACCGACCCCATCATGACATCCGAATGTCCGACGATGTATTTGGTGCAGGCGACGATGGACAGGTCGACGCCCATGGCGATGACGGGCAAGTACAGGGGCGTCGCCCAGGTATTGTCGATCAGCGTGACCAGCCCTCGCGCCCGGGCCACCGCGACGATGGCGGGCACGTCCTGCACTTCGAAAGTGAGGCTGCCGGGCGACTCCATATAGATGGCGCGCGTATTGCGCTGAATCAGTGCGTCGATGCCGCCGCCGATGCAGGGGTCGTAATAGGTCGTCGTGATACCGCGCGGCGCGAGATAGGCGTCGCAAAGGCGCCGCGTCGGATCATAGGCGCTGTCGGTCATCAACAGATGGTCGCCGGGCTTGAGCACGCTGAGCAGAGCACCGGATACGGCGGCGGCGCCGGAAGGATACAGCATCGTGCCCGCGGCCCCTGGTTCGAGGTCGGTCAGGGCCTCGGCGAGCGCCCATTGCGTCGGCGTGCCGCGCCGGCCGTAATGCCAGTGGCCGTCCTCGTTATGACGCAGCCCGTCCTTCAGCGTCGCGGTGTCGGGGTAGAGGATCGTAGACGCACGCCAGACGGGAGGGTTGACGACAGCGCCCGTCCATTCGGCGCGGCGACCGCCTTGAACAAGGGTAGTTGCGGGGCGGATGTCGCCCTTGCCGGTCACGCCGCCCCGTTGGCCTTGGGCGTGTCCGGGTTTGCACCCCATTCGCTCCATGCGCCGTCATAGACCGCAACCTTGTCGTTCCCCAACAGATGGGCGGCGAAAGCAACCGTGGCGGCAGTGATGCCCGATCCGCAAGTCGCGGCAATCGGTTGCGTCGGATCGACGCCGGCCGCCTCGAACGCGGCCTTCAGGCCGTCCTTCGACTTGTAGGTGCCATCGGCGTCGAACAGATCGCCCATCGGCAGGTTCTTGGCGCCCGGCATATGGCCCGGGTTCACGCCGAGACGCGGTTCGGCCTCGCGCCCCTCGAACCGGGCAGTGCTGCGCGCATCGACGATCTGTTCGCCCTTGCTGTCGAGCAGCTCCTTCATCTGGTCCATCGTCCGGATAAAGCCAGTGTCCTTCCAGACCGTGAAATGGCGGTGGCGCAGCTTTTCCTTGCCCGATGCGACGGCGTTGCCATCGGCCTTCCACTTGGCGAGGCCACCGTCGAGGATGGCGACGGCATGCGCGCCGAACAGGTGAAGCATCCACCAGGCGCGGGCCGAGGTTTTCTGGTCGGAGTTGTCGTAGAGCACGATGCGGCTGCCGTCGCCGAGACCGAGCGACTGCATGCGGCTGGCGAACTTTTCCGCGCTGGGCAGCATCATCGGCAGCTCTGTCTTGTCGTCGGCCAGACCGGCCAGATCCATGAACACGGCACCGGGGATATGTTCGGCTTCATATTCGGCGGCCGCGTCGCGCGCCGTGTCGAGGAACCACGTCGCATCGACGATCCGCAAGTCGGGCGCACCCATTTCACTGGCCAGCCACTGGGTCGATACAAGCGCGTCCATCGAGTCTCTCCGTAATCTTCGTGAGTCGTCCCTAGTAACCCTTGGGCGCGGCGTCGAGACGTTCCAGAAAGCCCGCCGCCTGACCGCGCAGCGCGTCCTGCGTCGCCGCGTCCATCCGGTCCCAGTTGCGATAGACCATCGACAGCCGCTGGTTGGATCGCAGCTTGTCCTCGTTGCGCGCCAGAAAGTCCCAGTAGAGCGCATTGAACGGGCAGGCATTGGGCCCGGTGCGCTGCTTCACGTCGTAGCGGCAATGGCCGCAATAGTCGGACATGCGGTCGATATACGCCCCCGACGACGCATAGGGTTTCGACCCGAGCAGTCCGCCATCGGCAAACAGCACCATGCCGCGCGTATTGGGCTGTTCGACCCATTCATAGGCATCGGCATAGACCTCGAGATACCAGCGATCGACGTCGTCCGGGTCCGCCCCGATCAAAAGCGCGAAATTGCCGGTGACCATCAGCCGCTGGATATGGTGCGCATAGGCAAGGTCGAGCGTCTGGCCGATGGCCTGCGACAGGCAGTGCATGTCGGTTTCGCCGGTCCAGTACCATGCCGGCAACGGGCGCTTCGCATTCAGATAGTTGCGCGTGCCATAGTCGGGACCCGACCACCAATAGATGCCGCGCACATATTCACGCCAGCCGATGATCTGGCGGACGAACCCCTCTGCCGCGTTGAGCGGCACCCGTCCGGCGCGATATTCGGCCTCGACCGCGCGGCACAGGTCGAGCGGATCGAGCAGTCCGGCGTTGAGGTAGAACGACAGATGTGCGTGGTAGAGATAGGGCTCCCCGGTCAGCATCGCGTCCTGGAAATCGCCGAAGCGGGGCAGGGCATGCTTCAGGAAATGCGCCTGCGTCGCCAGCGCGTCGTCGCGTGTCACGGCAATGCCGAAGTTATCGAGGCTGCCGACATGGTCGCCGAACCGTTCGGCAACGAGCGCCAGCACCTTCTGCGTGATCGCGTCGGGTGCGAAGTGCGGCAGCTTCGGCATCAGCAGGTCGCGCTGGGCGGGCTTGCGGTTCTCCTTGTCGTAATTCCACTCGCCACCTTCGGGCTTGCTGCCGTCCATCAACAGCCCGGTCTTGCGGCGCATGTCGCGGTAGAAGAACTCCATACGCAACTGCTTGCGCGCGTCGGCCCATGACTGGAACTCGGCGTGCGTCGCGATGAAGCGGGTGTCGGGGCGGATCTCGACCGGCACGCCGAACAGCGTTTCCCACGCATCGAGCATCGCCTGCACGCGCCATTCGCCCGACTCGGTCACGACAATGCGCGATGGATCGTGCCGCCCGACCGCGCGCGCGATCTCGCCGGTGAAGCTGCCGGTGTT
>JANMJZ010000297.1:0-3435 GCA_031371635.1 Sphingomonadales bacterium
ACCGCGCAACCGCAACTTCAAGACCCCGCGATCCAATGTCGATCAGGACGGCTTCATCCGCTACCCGTGCCCGTCAGCAGGACTGCAGCGGCTGCGCTCTCCGGCAAAAGTGCACGCCCAGCATGCCCGCCCGCAAGATCATGCGCTCGATCCACGAAGGTGCCCGCGACATGGCCCGCGATATCGCGACCAGCGACGCCTACATGACCTCGCGCCGCCAGCGAAAGAAGGTCGAGATGCTGTTCGCGCACCTCAAGCGCATCCTCAAGCTCGACCGCCTGCGCCTACGGGGACCAAATGGCGCCAAAGACGAGTTCATCCTCGCGGCCACCGCCCAGAACCTGCGCAAGTTGGCCAAGATCATCCCGATGCCACTGCAAACCGTCCCGGCCTGAAGGGCAACGCCTCCGCTCGCGCCGGAGACATCAACCTATCGGCCCGATCCCATCAGCGACTTCTTCAACACAATCGCCCCAATTGATGACATTCGAGTGCAGCGATGCGGACGTCGATAGCCGTCAGGTGGCTAACTGAATCTCCACCTGCCTGCGCTGACATTTTGACGTTAGATACGGCGTGGTCGCGATATCCTGGGCAGGACGCGCGTGCCAGGTATTGATGCTTCAGGCCGCTGCTGAAGCGTCCCAGTTCCAAGAAACGCCCTCGCCGACGATATTGTCGAATTGAGCGATCTCTTCCTCGGTGGGCAGCAGGTCGTCGAGCTGCTGCGCCGGATGCGGATAGACGAAGCGGTTTGAGGCCATCGGCAGCACGACCCCCTCGGCCACACCCGGCATAAAGTAGTTTCCGAAATAGCTGTCCGGTTGCGTCAACGGGTCGTGCTCACCAAAGACTGCCCCGATCGGCGCGAACTTCAGGTCAGTGCCGAACACCGCGTAAAGCGCCATATCCACGAAGTTCATGGCCTTGGCAGCACCCCGCAGATGCATGTCCTGAGCGATCACTGCGAGAAGGTTTTCGCGAACGTAATATAGCGAGGCCATATCTCTTAACCACCTGATTGAAATCATGTGAGCCGTCGTGATGCACGATCGAACGGTGATCCTTTTCGGGCCGCATCACTTCGCGTACGTAAGTCGGAAGATCACCGTGAAAAAGTCTAATCCGAGCGGCTGCCGCAGGATTCATGCGCCGTACGCGTTCATAGGCAAAGTGGAGGAAGGGCGCGCTCACGTCCACGAGGTCGAGATCAAAGTCGAATGGTTCTATGCAGCCAGCTAGATAGGCAGTTGAGCCGCCCATGAACACGCCGACTTCGACGACTCGGTCGAACTGACCGTTGAGGTCGCGCAAGGTGCGGACGACATCGAAATAATACTGTGCGGAGCATTGATCTTCATAGTCGAGATCGAACGCATCGATTTTTGCGACGATGCGATCGAAAATCCGGTTTTGTCCGGTCAACTGCCGAGCTCCATCTACGGCTCGATAGCCTGAGCCCATGAACGTTTGCACGCGGCGCGTGAGCGCAGCGATGTCCTCAGGCTGCTCGTAGGGCTGGATGAAACTACCGAACGTCATTGCTGTTGCTCCTGGGCGCACGCTTCCCAAGCGGGCGCGCGCTGCAAATCCATTATAGCGGCCCCCGGTAACCATTCTGCAGTTTGCCGCGAGATGCCCGTCCATGCTCGTCCCGAAGGGTCGGTCTGTAACCGGCGGAGCCGTGCAGGGAGAGGAAAGGCGGTAGCCGCCATTCCCGCAAAGGCGGTCAGGTACGACAGCTTCCCGGGCTTCATCTCCCAAAAGCAGCCGGTCGGCAAACCACCAACAGCTCGCGCAGCGTTACGCCGCCATCGCTCATGCAATATCTTGTGTCGCGCCTCGCCGCGTCCCCGCACCCGGGTTAGGACATGTCTGCCCGAGCCCTTAGCGACAGGAATGCCCATGCCCTCTGCCCTCGACGGCATCCGCGTGATCGACATGAGCAGGGTGTTCGCAGCCCCCGTAGGCGCGCAAATCCTCGGCGATCTGGGGGCAGATGTGATCAAGGTCGAACGACCCGGAGTAGGCGACGATGGCCGGGGCTATGGCACGGCCTGGATCAAGGGCAGGGACGGGGTCGAGACCCGCCAATCGAGTTTTTTCACGGTATCGAACCGCAACAAGCGATCGATCACCGTGAACCACGCCAAAGCCGAAGGTCAGCAGATCATCCGTGCGCTCGCCGCAGAGGCCGACGTGCTGATCGAGAATTTCAAGGTGGGGGACCTGAAGCGCCATAACCTCGATTACGAAAGCCTGCGCGCGATCAATCTGCGTCTCATCTATTGCTCGGTCACGGGCTTCGGCCAGACCGGACCGATGGCGGCGCGTCCGGGCTATGACGGGCTGTTCCAGGCAACGGGCGGCATGATGGCAGTGACGGGCATCCCCGAAGGCAAGCCAGGGGCAGGGCCGCTGAAAGCCGGACCGAGCCTTGTCGACTTCGTCACCGGCCATAACACGGCCCTCGCGATCATGGCTGCGCTGATGCACCGTCACGCGACGGGCGAGGGCCAGTATATCGATATCGCTCTGCTCGACACCTCGGTCGCGATGGTCAGCCATATCATGCAGGATTATCTGATCAGCGGCTTCCCGCCCCCACGCCTGGGCAATGGCGGCAATGGCGGGGGCCCGGCCGACCTGATCGAGGCAAGCGACGGCATCATCTATATTACCGCGGGCACCGATGAGCATTACCGGCGCCTGACGGTGCTGATGGGCCAGCCGGAGTTGTTTACCGACCCGCGGTTCGACACCAACTTCAAGCGCGGCCGCACGGGACAGGCGGAGCTGATCGAGATCATCAGTCGCTGGAGCCGGACGCTGACAGTCGCGGCGGTGATGGCCAAGCTCGACGAGGTCGGCATCCCCGCAGCCAAGTACAACGAATTGTCGCAAGTGTGGGAAGAGCCGCAGGTCATTCATCGCGCGCTTAGGGCGACGACGCCCCACCCGCACGCAGAGGCAGGATCGGTCGACCTGATCGCGAGTCCGCTGGCGCAGATGTCTGCCAGCCCCGCCACAATCCGCAAGCCGCCGCCGATGCTGGGCGAGCACACCGATGAAGTGCTGGGCACCCTGCCCGGCTATGACGGCGCGCGGATCGCAGAATTGCGCGCGCAGGGTATCATCTGACCCCGCTGCGAAGCGATATTTCGGAAGTCTCCTATTTTGCCGGTTCGCGTAATGGTGCCCGGGGACGGGGTCGAACCGCCGACACTGCGATTTTCAGTCGCATGCTCTACCAACTGAGCTACCTGGGCCCATTCGCGTCCGGGCTGCGCTTGCGGGCCGGCGGCCGAAGCGAGGCGCTCCCTAACCCTCGCCGCTTTCGCTGTCCACCCTCTCGGGGTCGACCGGCGGGCCGGGGATGCGATAGCCGTCGCCGAGCCATTGCAGCAGGTCGCGGTCCTTGCAGCCGCGGCTGCA
>JANMJZ010000316.1:0-1601 GCA_031371635.1 Sphingomonadales bacterium
AATGGAACTGGGATTCCGCGTTTGTCGCCATGGGCTTCGCCATGTTCGACCTCGACCGCGGCTGGCGCGAGGTCGAACGACTGTTCGATGCGCAGTGGGAAGACGGCTTCGTCCCGCATATCGTCTTCTGGCAGGATGATCCCGGCTATTTCCCCGGTCCCGACGTCTGGGCTTCGGGCCGGATGCCGCCGACCTCAGGCATAACCCAGCCCCCAGTTGCGGCGACTGCCGTGCGGATGCTTTGGGAACGCGCACCAGGCGATGATTTCCGCGCGCGCCTTTCCATCCTTTTTCCAAAACTCATGGCTTGGCACCGCTGGTTCCGGCGCAACCGCGACCATGAGGGACGCGGCGTGGTCGTCGCAGTCCACCCCTGGGAAACCGGTCGCGACAATTCACCCGAATGGGACAGGCCGGGCGAGCCGATCGACACCTCTCAGGTCGGAGAATATGTCCGGCGTGACACGAGCCATCTTGACGCCAAGATGCGCCCGACCAAGCTGGAGTACGATCGCTATCTGGCGCTGGTCCAGTTCGGCCGTGCGACAGGTTGGGATCATGCGAGGGTCGCGCGTGAAAGCCCGTTCCGCGTCGCCGATATCGGCATGACGATGATCCTGCTACGCGCGAACCGCGACCTGCTGGCGCTGGCAGAACTGCTCGGCCAGAATTCCGAAGCTGCAGAAATACGTGAGGCGATTGCAGCCGCTGAGCGGGGTATCGCCTGGATGTGGGATGACGCCGCGCAATGCTGGGCGTCGCGCGACGTGATCACGGGGCGGTTTTCAGGACTGGTGACCAGCGCGTCGTTCCTGAGCTTCTACGCCGGGCTACGGCACGAGGCCCGCGACGCCGCCATGCTGGCGCACATGCAACGGATCGCCGACAAGGTTCGGTACCTCATGCCCAGCCTCGACCCCGAAGATGCCGGGTTCCAGATGGTCCGCTATTGGCGCGGCCCGGTTTGGGCGGTCGTGAATTTCATGATCGCGGCTGGTCTGGCCGAGGCCGGATATGGCGGCTGGGCAGACCGGGTGAAAGGCGACACGCGTCATTTGATTGCCGAAACGGGCTTCTACGAGGCGTTCAGCCCCATCGATGGCAGCGGCAGCGGCGGCGACGATTTTTCATGGACAGCGGCAATCTGGCTGGCGCTGGAGGCGTTATGACACGGCATCTGACAGCAGAGGAAAGAGCATTTTACGATGCGGAAGGCTACCTCCATATCAAAGGCCTCCTGACACCCGAAGAAGCCGCGATGTATCGCGCCGAGGTGCACGCCCTTTCCGCACGCCAGGGCGAAACCGACGCCACTTGGGAAAGCCAGCGCGGCGCGGGCACCAAGATCGAACACAGCCACGACGTCCATTTCCGCTCGGCGGCGTTCACGCGCCTGATGGTCGATCCCCGCCTGACGACATTATGTACCGACATCATCGGGCCGAACGTCCAGCTTCACCACAACAAGATGTTCATCAAGCCGCCCGAGCGTGGGTCGCCCTTTCCGATGCATCAGGATTATCCCTATTTCCCGCACCGCGACCACTCGATGATCGCTATCATCCTGCACTTCGACGACGCGCCGGTCGAAAAAGGGTGTT
>JANMJZ010000318.1:0-7271 GCA_031371635.1 Sphingomonadales bacterium
TGTCACCCTCGACCCGCGTCTCGATGGGCGTCTCCATCAGCTCGGGCTGGCCGATGGAGCCTGCGTGGACATAGGTTTCGTGGGTCAGGTCCATCAGATTGTCGATGACCAGCCGGTAATCGCACTTGATGGGATAATAGCCGCCATCAAAGGTCCAGCCCCGCGCCGAACACGGCCACAAATCGGGGATCAGCGCCGGGTCCGCGCGTGCCAGGTCACCGACCCAGATCCAGACGAAACGATGGCGTTCGGCGACCGCGAAGGTCTCGACGCAGACGCCCTTGTTTACGGGGTCCGTCTTGATCGGCATTTCCTCGGCCACGCCGTCTGGTCCGATCTTCAGGCCGTGGTAGCGGCACCGGATCGAATCGCCTTCCTTGATCCCCATCGACAGCGGCAGCATCCGGTGCGGGCAGGCGTCGCGCATCGCGACGACGCTGCGGTCGAGCTTGCGCCAGGCGACCACTGGTACGCCGCAGATCGTTCGGGCCAGCGGCTTGGTGTCGATCTCGCTATCCCAGCCCAGCACGTACCAGGCATTGCGGATGAAGGTCACAGGCCGCGGGCCTTCAGCTGCGCGTCGAGCCGCGGGAACACGCGGCGCGCATTCCCTTCGAAAATGGCGTGGCGTTGCGCGTCCGAGATATCGAGCGCATCGACGTAGCGTTTGGTGTCGTCGAAATAATGCCCGGTGGTCGGGTCGATGCCGCGCACCGCGCCCACCATTTCGCTCCCGAACAAGATGTTCTTGGTGTCGATGACATCGGCAAGCAGGTCGATCCCCGGCTGGTGATAGACGCAGGTGTCGAAAAAGACGTTGTTCATCACATGTCCTGACAGATCGGGCTTCTTCAGCATGTCGGCCAGACCGCGATAGCGCCCCCAGTGATAGGGAACCGCGCCTCCGCCATGCGGGATGATGAAGCGCAGGGTCGGAAAGCGTGCGAACAGATCGTCCTCGATCAGCTGCATGAACGCGATCGTGTCGGCCGCAATGTAATAGGCCCCCGTCGCGTGCAGCCCCGGATTGCACGAGCCCGAGACGTGGATCATCGCGGGCACGTCCAGCTCGACCATCTTCTCGTAGATCGGAAACCAGTAGGCGTCGGTGAGCGGCGGCGACTGGAAGTGCCCGCCGCCGGGATCGGGGTTCAAGTTGCAACCGATGAACCCCACGCCGACACAGCGTTCGAGTTCGGCGACCGAGGCCGACAGGTCCGCCCCCGGCGACTGGGGCAACATGCATACCGGCGCAAAGACATCCGGGTAGAGGACCGCCACCCGCGCGATCAGGTCGTTGCACGCCCGCGCCCAGGCGATCGCCACTTCCTGGTCGCCGACATGCGGCGCCATGGCGGAGGCGCGCGGCGAAAAGATCGTCATGTCGGCACCGCGCTGGCGCAACAGGCGCAGCTGGTTGGCCTCGATGGTCTCGCGGATGTCGTCGTCGCTGATATGGGGGTAGGGCGGGGCAGGCTCCCCCGCCTTGAACGCCGCGACCTGAGCCGTGCGCCATGCATCATGCGCGGGTGGCAGGACGGTGTAATGGCCGTGGCAGTCGATGATCATGCGGCTATTGCCGAACGGGCGAAGGACGGCGGGTCGTCGGCCATCTCCCGCTGTCGCACCACGGTCCCCCGCGTCATCACCGGATCAACGCCCAGCGCGACCAGCGTCTTGGCGACCTCTTCCATTTCCGCCGCGCGCCGCCGGCCATGGGTTTTCATGCGCTCGATATTGTACGTGGCCCTCTTCGCCCAGTCGTCGCCAAGCGAGGCCAGCACTTCGTCCGACACGCCGGCCTTGTCGCCCGCCAGCATCATTTCGGCGGTCAGCGCCTCGATCCCCTTGACCATCACCGACCTCACCATCTTGACCGCCGATGCTCGCCCGACTTCTCCATGCAGGGCGCGGACGTTCGAAAAGCCCAGGTCCTCCAGTATGTTCGCGCCTTCGCCGGCATAGGGGCCCGAAACGAGCAGGGGCACGGCGAGCCGGGCGGGGTCGACCGGCGCCATCACGGCCACATCGACATATCGACCGCCTGCACTTTCGACGACCCGCGCCGCTGCCCGCTTGGTGTCGGGGGCGACCGAATTCATGTCGAGATACAGGGCGCCTGCCTCGATGCGTGCAGCAGCTTCGCCCGCTGCGATCAGCGCCTGGTCGGCGGTGACGAGACTCAGGATCGTCCGGGCGTCGTCCAGTATCGCCATCGAGGCGTGACCGGCGGCAAGGCCGGTCTGCTTGCCCGGGTCGATGTCATAGGCGGCTGCTGCGGCAAGGCCACCCGCGACGAAACTGCGTCCCGCTTCGCCAAATCCGATAAGGACGACTTTTCCTGCCATGGCCGACCGGTACCCGCGCGCATCCGGCGCAAGCCAATCGGAATGCGCCCCGCACTATAAGATTTTGCTAAGTGACGTTCGCAGCAGGTCGGTGAATAGGTGCTGCATGCCGGTCGGGCGCCAGCCGCTGCGCGTCGTTGTCCCGATGATGCGCCGCAGTTCGGCGGGCGGATCGCCGACCTGTGTCAGCCAACCCGCCTCCAGCTCGACTGCGACCTGATCCGGGGACAGCAACGTCAGGAAGTCGCTGTCGAGGAGCATCTGGCGAATGGTGATGACCGATCCGCATTCCACCGGAACCGGGGGCAGGGGGATGGACGCGCGGTCGAACATCCGCTCCCACAACAGGCGCAGCGGCGTGCCGGGCGCCGAGATCGTCCAGGGAAAAGTTGCAAGCAGCGCCGGTGAAAGATCGCGCCTGCCGGCAAGCGGGTGCCCCGCCCGCGCGATCACGACGGGCTGGTCCTCGAACAGCGGTGTCTGCACGACATCCTCGCCCGGCGGGGGATTGCGCAGGGCGCCGATCAGCAGGTCGATCTCGCCGTCGCGCAGTGGCTCGATCAGTTCGGCGTGCGATCCTTCCACGATGCGGACCTCGACGTCGGGATGCGCGCGGTGGAAGGCCTTCACGGCGGCCGGCAGCAGGCGCGCGCGCGACAACGGCATCGCGCCGATCGTGATGCGTCCCGTCTCGCGCCCCCGAAGCGCCGCGACTTCGGACACGCCTGCAATCAGCTCGGCGCGCGCCAGCCGGAACGCGCGGACCGTGCGCCGCCCGGCGTCGGTGAATGCAATGCCATTGCCGCGCCGCTCGACCAGCACCCGGCGCAGCCCGACGGAGAGGTCGCCGACCGCGCGGTGGAGCGTGGGCTGCGACAGTCCGGTGCCCGTGCTCGCCCCGGCATAGCTGCCGGCATCGGCCAGGGCGATCAGCGCGCGCATCTGCGCCATGGTGACGCGGGGGGAGGCGATATGGGTCAGGGCAGCCTCGATACGCGGTGCCAGCACCTCTGCTGCTTGCGTCGCGGCCATGCCGCCCGGCCGCCGTTCGAACAGGGGTTCGCCGAACTGGCGCTCGAGCTTGGCCAGTCCCTGTGTCAGCGCGGGCTGCGTTAGGCTGATTGCCTGCGCCGCCGCCGACAGGCTGCCCAGCCTTGCCGTCGCTGCCAGCGAGGCCAGGTGACGAAGGCTGAGCGCATCGGGCTGCATCCTACAGGATTAGCCTATGCTTATATCCGCGGGCAACTTCCGAATTGCCGACTCATGCTTCACCTTGTTGAACCCCGCCCGCAACCGCTCAGAGGATTGGACCATGTCCGGCATCGTCGTCCGACACATCGACCGCGCCGCGCCCGACGTGATCGACGGCCTCGCCTTATGCGGTGTCGCGACCGTGCACGAGGCGCAGGGGCGCACCGGTCTGGTCGCGAGCTACATGCGTCCGATCTACTCCGGCGCCCGCATCGCCGGGTCAGCCATCACCATCTCCGCGCCTCCCGGCGACAACTGGATGCTGCATGTCGCCATCGAGCAACTGACGCCCGGCGACATCCTCGTCCTCGCGCCGACCAGTCCTTGCGAAGACGGCTATTTCGGCGACCTCCTGGCTACCTCCGCGCAGGCGCGGGGATGTCGGGGCCTTGTCATCGATGCCGGTGTCCGGGATGTCCGCGACCTGACCGAAATGGGCTTTCCTGTCTGGTCAAAGGCCGTGAGCGCTCAGGGAACGATCAAGGCGACGCTGGGTTCGGTAAACGTGCCCATCGTCTGTGCGGGCGCCGCAATCCAGGCCGGCGACGTGATCGTAGCCGACGACGACGGCGTCTGCGTAGTTCCCCGCGCACATGCGGCAGACGTTCTTGCCAAGGCACAAGCACGAGAGACCAATGAAAGTGAAAAGCGTGCGCGCCTCGCCAGCGGCGAACTGGGTCTGGACATGTACAAGATGCGTGAGCAACTCGCTGCGATGGGCCTGAAATATGTCTGACCGCGCTGTCCGCTGCATGTGGATGCGCGGCGGTACGTCGAAGGGCGGCTTTTTCGTCAAGGACGACCTGCCAGACAATCGCGATGCCTTCCTGTTGCGCGTCATGGGGTCGCCCGATCGGCGCCAGATCGACGGGATGGGAGGGGCCGATCCGTTGACCAGCAAAGTCGCCGTCGTCAGCAAATCCACGCGCGCGGGCATCAACGTCGACTATCTGTTCCTGCAGGTTTTCGTCGACGAAGCCATCGTCACCGACCAGCAGAATTGCGGCAACATGCTCGCCGGTGTTGGGCCCTTCGCACTGGAACGCGGGCTGGTTGCGGCCACGGGCGACGAGACGCGCGTCACGATTTTCATGGAGAACACTGGCCAGGTTGCGGTCGCCACGGTCGCGACGCCGGGCGGGATCGTAACCTACGACGGAGACACGCGAATCGATGGGGTACCAGGCACCGCAGCAGTCGTCTCGCTCGAATTTCGCGACACGTCGGGTTCGAGTTGCGGCGCGCTCCTCCCTACGGGAAATGCCGTCGATGTGATCGAAGGCATTGCTTGCACACTGATCGACAATGGCATGCCGTGCATCGTGATCAAGGCTGCAGACGTGGGCGCAACCGGCTACGAGGCTCGTGACACGCTGGACGCCGCATACGCAATTAAAGAGAAGCTCGAAGCTATCCGGCTCAAGGCAGGGCCCATGATGAAACTCGGTGATGTCGCCGACAAATCGGTGCCCAAGATGATGCTTGTGGCCCGGCCACGCCATGGCGGGGCAGTCACCGTGCGCAGCTTCATTCCGAAACGCGCGCATGCCAGCATCGGTGTGCTTGGGGCCGTGAGCGTTGCCACCGCCTGCTTGATCCCGGGTTCCCCTGCGGCCCATGTTGCCACGCTGCCCGAAGGGACCCGCAAGACGATGTCAGTCGAACATCCGACCGGTGAAATGACCTGCGTCCTCCAAACCGACGAAGATGGCGAGGTGGTCTCCTCCGCGCTTCTCCGTACCGCACGCAAATTAATGGACGGAGTGGTTTTCGGATGAGCAAGAGCAAGACCTGGGTTGACGAACCGTCAAAGCCCTCCTGGACTCCGCCGCCTGGCGCGGTCGATTCCCATGTCCATGTTTTCGGCCCTGAGGCGGAGTTCCCATTCAGCAAGCTCGCCAAATATCATCCGGAGGACGCAACTCCTGAAATGCTGTTCGCGCTTCGCGATCACCTGGGCTTCGCCCGTAATATCATCGTGCAGGCAAGTTGCCATGGCTTCGATAACCGGGCGACGCTTGACGGCATTCGCAAGGCGAATGGGCTGGCCCGCGGCGTTGCCGTCGTCGATCCGGACATCAGTGATACCGAACTTGTCGCACTGCATGAGGGTGGCATACGCGGCGTCCGATTTAACTTCCTCAAGCGGCTAGTCGACCACGCGCCGAAGGAGAAATTCCTCGACATCGCGCGTCGCATTGTGCCGCTCGGCTGGCATGTGGTCGTCTATTTCGAGCGAGACATTCTCGAAGAACTCGTCCCGTTCCTCGAAGCGATCCCGACGATCATCGTCGTTGATCATATGGGTCGTCCTGACATCGCGCAGGGACCCGAGGGTTCGGATATCACAGCTTTCAGAGAGCTGCTCGATGGCCATCCCAACATCTGGACCAAGGTTTCGGGAGCCGAGCGTTTATCCGTCGCTGGCGCGCCGTTCGATGATTTCATACGGGTCGCGCGCCCCATCGTCGAGCGATACCCCGACCGCGTATTGTGGGGCACAGACTGGCCGCACCCGAATATGGAGCATCGCATACCCGACGACGGCCAACTCGTCGACGTGCTGCCGCGCATTGCTGCAACGGCCGAATTGCAACGCAAACTCTTGGTCGACAACCCAATGCGGCTTTACTGGGGTACATAAGTGCCGGTTCTGGCAAGCGCCCACTTCAGGCCGAAAGCCAGCTGTTCGGAAGGCGAAAAGCTGAGCTAAAAAAACGGATCTCGGGGCGACAGCTGTCAGACGGCTATGCGGCAAACGCCGCTGCGCGCTCATCGGGGCTCAGCGACAAATGCGGATATGACCTGCTCGCGAAGTATATCGGGGGATAAGAGCTATTAGCGTTACCTACGCTATTCATTGGTTAGCTTCTGCCGCATTGCCCAACGGGACGGCGATATCTGGGGCGATAGCCGACCGGCAGCCTCGCGTAAGGCGGACGTGCAGCAATCGACGCTTGGCCAGTTAAAAGCCGAACGACCTATAAGTCCCAAGTCCGGCCTTTTCGCCAGTTCAAATAATCGTAAACATCTCCGGCGCGATGCACAGCGTACTCGGCTTGGCTGCCAGCATGGCTGGCAGGTTACGGCTCACTCGGCCATTTGATGCAGTTTATGCGCCCGCTCGTCATCCGCGGCCACCGTGGGCCCGTTGTAGCTTGGCGGTTTTCTGTCCCAAGACCTGCCGGTCGGCTATCGCCCCAGATGTCGCCGTTCCGGGGCGTTGGCGGCGTGCCTGAAAGCCGCCGTCCGCCAGGTATCAAAACCATTAAATTGTGACATTGACGGTCGAAATGGAGAAGTTCGCTCAGCTCAAGCGCTCATAGGTCTCTGCGTCAAACCGCAATTGTCCGGTCGGCAGCGGGAGTGCCCGGTTGCACATCGTCGACAATCATCCGGCCCGGCGCTTTCTGTCAAGCCATCGACAATCCAGTTCCCACCGCCCCACGCGCTGAGCTTACCGTCCCAAAACGGTACAGCTGCCATTATATCTGCCCGCGGCCGCATATGGTATGGTTAACTTCCAGGATCCACGATTCGAACGGGATAAATAAATGCGCTTTTCGATGAAGCTACTGGGCGCGATGCCGCTCATCTTTGCCACACCCTCCACTGCCGCGACGTTCGTTTATACCGGCACGCTCAGCGGCGCGAACGAAGTGCCCGCCAATG
>JANMJZ010000010.1:0-18927 GCA_031371635.1 Sphingomonadales bacterium
CCTCTCCCCTTCAGGGGAGAGGGCCGGGAGAGGGGAAGTCTCTCGCAACGGCCATGGTGTTACTTTTGAGAGTCTTTCCCTCTCCCTAACCCTCTCCCCTGAAGGGGCGAGGGGACTAAGCCGCCAACGTCATCGGCTCCAGCCCGGCCAGCCGCGTGGCCACCGGCACGCCCGGCAGCCGCCTCGGCTCCAGCCCCGCCACCGTCCGCGCCATCGCTGCGATATGCGCGGGCGTAGACCCGCAGCACCCGCCGAGGATGTTGACCTGTCCGGCGTCCGCCCATTCGCGCACCAGCGCCGCCGTCTGTTCGGGCAGTTCGTCATATTCGCCGAGATCGTTGGGCAGACCCGCATTCGGATAGACCATGATCAGCGTATCGGCGAGCGCCGCCAGCACCTTTACATGCGGGCGCAACTGCGCCGCACCAAAGCTGCAGTTGAGTCCAATCGTTATCGGTCGGGCGTGCCGGACGGCGTGCCAGAAGGCCTCTACGGTATGGCCCGACAGGTTGCGGCCCGACAAATCGGTCAGCGTCATCGACACCATGATCGGTATCTCGCGCCCGAGTGCATCCTGCGCCTCCAGCACGGCCATGATCCCCGCCTTGGCATTGAGCGTATCGAAAACGGTTTCGATCAGGATAAAGTCGACGCCGCCTTCGATGAGCGCGTCGACCTGTTCGCGGTAGACGCCTTTCAAATAGTCGAAATCGATCTCGCGAAAGCCGGGATCATTGACGTCGGGGCTGAGTGACAGCGTCTTATTCGTCGGGCCGATCGCGCCCGCGACAAACCGCTTGCGCCCGTCGCGGGCGGCATATTCGTCAGCGGCCGTACGTGCGATTTGTGCCGACGCAACGTTGATCTCGCGCACCAGGTGCTCCGCGGCATAATCGGCCTGGCTGATGCGATTGGCACTGAACGTGTTGGTCGAGACAATGTCGGACCCGGCATCAAGATAGGCACGGGTGATCGTGTCGGGCACGCCGGGCTTGGTCAGCGCGAGGATATCGTTGTTGCCTTTCGCGTCCCTCGCGAGCGCGAGGTCGCCCATATAGTCGACCTCGCTGAGCTTCCAGTTCTGGATTTCAGTTCCGAATGCACCGTCGGTCAGGAGGATGCGGGTGGACGCCGCCGCGAACAGATCGTCACGCGTGCTCATGCTGCTTTCTCCTGCATTGCCGGTGTCTGCGCGCGCAATCCGAGCATATGGCAGATGGCGAAACTCAATTCCGCCCGGTTGAGCGTGTAGAAGTGGAAGTGACGCGTACCGCCTGCATAAAGGCGACGGCAGAGCTCGGCCGCGATGGTCGCCGAAACAAGCTGGCGCGCGGCGGGCAAGTCTTCGAGGCCGTCGAACAACCGGCCCATCCAGGCCGGGACTTCGGTGCCGCACATGGCCGCCATCCGGCTGGTCGCTGCAAAGGTCGACACGGGCATGATGCCGGGTACGATTTCCGCGTCGATCCCTGCTGCGGCGACCTGATCGCGAAAGCGGAAGAAGGTTTCGGGCGCGAAGAAAAACTGCGTTATTGCGCGATCCGCCCCGGCGTCGAACTTGGCTTTAAGATTGTCGAGATCGTGCTGGGCGCTGGCCGCATCGGGATGGGTTTCGGGGTATGCGCTGACGGAAATCTCGAATGGGTGCAGGCGTTTCAGACCAGCGACGAGCTCGACAGCATTGGCATAGCCGTCAGGGTGCGGCTCGAACTTCATGCCCGCCACCGGCGGATCGCCGCGCAGCGCGACAATATGGCGCACGCCCGCGTCCCAATAGGCGTTGGCGACATCTGCGATCTCTCCCTTAGACGCGCCAACGCAGGTCAGGTGTGCGGCGGCAGGGACGCTGGTTTCGCTGACGATCCGGGCCACGGTTGCGTGCGTGCGCTCCCGGGTCGATCCGCCCGCGCCATAAGTGACCGAAACGAAACGCGGGCTGAGCGGCTCGAGCATACGCACCGAATCCCACAGGGTTTCGTTCATCTTGTCGGTCTTGGGCGGAAAGAATTCGAACGACACCACGGCGTCGCCTGCGAGATCCGCGAACAGCGGCGCGCCGAGCGCGTTTCGCGCCTCTTCGAGTTGAACCAATGAGGGTGTCATGCAGCAAGAGCCTTACGGTCTGCCGGGCGGGTGCCCAGCCAAAGTTTTACGGTCAGTTCACCGCCAGCGAGTTCGTCGGTCTCGCTTACCAGCAGTCCCGAGGCGGCGAACCAGCCTGCGATTTGGGCGTCCGAGAAGCCAAGGCGGGCATGCGCGTCCTGCGTTCGAAGTTCCTCACGATCATGGCTGGCAAAATCGACCAGCAGCAACCGCCCGCCCGGGGCGACGATGCGTGCAGCCTCGCGAAGAGCAGCTTCGGGGGCCGGGATGTAATGCAGCACCTGATGCATCACGACGGTATCGGCGCTGCAATCGGGAAGCGGAAGTGCGGCGACATCTGCCTGACGGAGATCGACCGGTGTCGGCGCGTCGGCAAGCTTCGCGCGGGCAAGCCGCAGCATCTCGGGACTACGGTCAACGCCGGTGGCATGCTCGGCGACACCGCCCAGAAGCTCGATCATGCGGCCCGTGCCGGTCCCGATATCGACCAAGCGTCCGATGTCGGCGCCGAGCAGTGTCCGCATCCGTGCCTCCACCGCACTCTCAGCCACGTGGAGCGAACGTATCGCATCCCATTGTTCGGCGTGCCCTGCGAAATAGCGTTCGGCAGCCGCGGTCCGGTCGGCGCGCACGGCATCGAGGCGGGCGGCATCTGCAACGGCCCAATGGTCTTCGCCCCCTGCGTCGATCAGCGCGAAGAGCGGCACGGACATCGGGCTGGGCGCTGGAGTGAGAAACACCCAGCTGCCCTCGCGTCGGCGCACGGCCAGCCCTGCATCGACGAGGATCTTCACGTGACGCGACACGCGTGGCTGGCTCTGGCCCAGCACCTGTGCGAGTTCACCCACCGACAGCTCCATGCGACGCAGCAAGGCGACGATTCGCAACCGCGTCTGGTCGGCAAGTGCACGGAAGATGTCCACGGCGGATGTCATGAACCAGGGATATAAAGAAATCTTTATATGCGGTCAATCGGATCGGACGACTAGAACGAACAGGTTTGCCTTTTTCTTGCCATAGTTGGACCAAGTCCCTATTTAAGTTGGGTGCCGGAGCGGCAACGCAACGGGGGTCGCTGATACCAGCGGTCCGTTCAAAACTGATCGAGGGATTTCTCTCATGAGGAAGATTGTTACCGTCGCCATGATCGCCGCCGCAGCTACACTGGCGGCCTGCACGCCGAAGGCCCAGAACGAGACCGCCCAAGCTGGCAACTCCGTGGCGACCGACGTCAACGCAACTGCAGCTGCCGGCATCAATTCGATCGATGCAGCCACCGACAATGCCATGGACAGCATCTCCAACGCTGCCGACGCCGCAGGCAACAAGGTGGAATCTGCTGCCGACAAGATGAAGGCTGCCGCCGGCAACGCGATGACCGAAGCGGGCAACACCGTTAAGAAGTAGACCTTTCGTTGATTTGATATTGGCCGTCCGGGCGACCGGGCGGCCTTTTTTGTTGTGACACGCACGACGCGGACGCATGATTGCCCGATGCGCGCTCTAATCCTGCTGTCACTGCTTCTAGCCAGCTGCGGAAGTGCCAAGCGAACCGATGGTGTGACGGCGGCCGAGGCCGCTCAGCTCAACGCTGCAGCGGAAAAGCTCGATTCCCAGTCGGAGAATTCGGCGCACTAGACGAAAAAGGGCCGGAGGTTCGCACCTCCGGCCCTGCTTCTTCGGATAGCGCGCGCGGGCAAAGCCCGCTGTCGTCGGTCGGGATGGCGACGGGTGTCGCCACTCGCCTTCCGTTCCAATTTCGTGACGGGGCCAGCGCCGCTGGCCCCGGTCCGAAATCAGAAGTCCATGCCGCCCATGCCGCCCATGCCGCCGCCCATGCCGCCGCCCATGGCAGGCGACTTGTCTTCGGGCAGTTCGGCAATCGTCGCTTCGGTCGTGATCAGCAGACCGGCAACGCTGGCTGCATCCTGCAGCGCCGTACGGACAACCTTGGTCGGATCGATAACGCCAGCCGCAACCAGGTTCTCGTAGACGTCGGTCGAAGCGTTGAAGCCACGCGTCTCGTCGTTTTCGCGGAGCAGATTGCCCGCGACCACGGCACCGTCATGACCGGCGTTCTGCGCGATCTGACGAAGCGGTGCCTGCAGCGCCTTGCGGACGATGTCGATGCCACGCGTCTGGTCATCGTTGGCACCCTTGGTGCCTTCGAGGGCCTTGGTCGCATAGAGCAGCGCGGTGCCGCCACCGGGGACGATGCCTTCTTCGACGGCTGCGCGGGTTGCATGCAGCGCATCGTCGACGCGGTCCTTGCGCTCCTTCACTTCGACTTCCGACGCACCGCCGACCTTGATCACGGCAACGCCGCCGGCGAGCTTGGCAAGACGCTCCTGGAGCTTCTCCTTGTCATAGTCGCTGGTGGTGTTCTCGATCTGCTGGCGGATCGCTTCGACGCGGCCCTTGATCGCATCTGCATCACCAAGACCGTCGACGATCGTCGTGTTGTCCTTGTCGATCGTAACGCGCTTGGCGGAACCGAGAATCGCAACGGTAACCGACTCGAGCTTGATACCCAGGTCTTCCGAGATCATCTCGCCCTTGGTCAGGATCGCGATGTCCTCGAGCATCGCCTTGCGACGATCGCCGAAGCCCGGTGCCTTGACGGCCGCGACCTTCAGGCCGCCACGCAGCTTGTTGACGACGAGCGTGGCAAGTGCCTCACCCTCGATGTCTTCCGCGATGATCAGGAGCGGACGGCCCGACTGGACGACAGCTTCCAGGATCAGGAGCATCGCCTGCAGGTTCGACAGCTTCTTCTCGTGGATCAGGATGTACGGATCGTTGAGTTCGACCGACATCTTTTCCGGGTTGGTGATGAAGTAAGGCGACAGGTAGCCACGGTCGAACTGCATGCCTTCGACAACATCGAGCTCGAAATCGAGGCCCTTGGCTTCCTCGACAGTGATCACGCCTTCCTTGCCGACCTTGTCCATCGCTTCGGCAATCTTTTCGCCGACGATGGTGTCGCCGTTGGCCGAGATGATACCCACCTGCGCGATTTCGGCAGTGCCGGAAACCGGCTTCGAACGCTTCACCAGATCCGCGACGACGTTGGCGACAGCGAGATCGATGCCGCGCTTCAGGTCCATCGGGTTCATGCCGGCCGCAACCGACTTCATGCCTTCGCGAACGATCGCCTGGGCCAGAACCGTTGCCGTGGTCGTGCCGTCGCCCGCCATGTCGTTGGTCTTCGACGCGACTTCGCGGATCATCTGCGCGCCCATGTTCTCGAACTTGTCCTTGAGTTCGATTTCCTTGGCGACGGTAACGCCGTCCTTGGTGATGCGCGGGGCGCCGAACGACTTGTCGATCACGACGTTGCGGCCCTTGGGTCCCAGCGTGACCTTTACGGCGTCGGCGAGAATGTCCACACCGCGCATGATGCGTTCACGCGCATCACGGCTGAATTTTACGTCCTTGGCTGCCATTTTGGCTACCCTTTCAAAATTGGTTGAAGTTCTAAGGTCACAAAAGTCACACCTGAAAAGATGTGATCAGCCGACGATCCCGAGGATGTCGGATTCTTTCATGATGAGCAGGTCTTCGCCGTCCAGCTTTACCTCGGTGCCCGACCATTTGCCGAACAGGATCTTGTCGCCGGCCTTGACGTCGAGCGGCGTGACCGTTCCATCCTCGGCCTTCGCACCGGAACCAACGGAGACGATTTCGCCTTCCTGCGGCTTTTCCTTGGCGGTGTCGGGGATGATGATGCCGCCAGCGGTCTTTTCTTCCGCTTCGATGCGACGGACCAGCACGCGATCGTGCAGGGGTCGAAATGCCATATGTTTGCCCTCTCAGTTGCGCCCCGCCAGTCGCAGGGCCAGAAGCTTTGCGTTAGCACTCGACAAGAGCGAGTGCCAGCAATCCTCATATGTGTACGCGCCCAGCGAGCGTCAACGGGTCCAATCGACAAAGTGAGATAAAAAAGTCGCTCGTGCGGGGCACTCGTTGCGCCGCAACATCGATCAACAGTTTCACGCAACTGTCGCAACTTCGTCTTTGTTTCGCCACTGAAACGACATCAGCGTGACGCAGGTCAGCCGTTACGGGCCGCTCGAACCTCGGGGGGCAAAATCATGAAGACATCAGTCTTGCGCGCATCGACAGCGATGGCGGCAATCATTCTTTCAGCGAGCACCGCTACACTCGCATGGGCAACAGAACCCGCTGCCCCGGTAGCCGAAGCTGCCGATGGCGAAGGCCTCGCCGAAATAATCGTCACGGCGCAAAAGCGGTCAGAAAACCTGCAGGACACGCCGATAGCCATTTCGGTGCTCGGCAATGAAGGCATCAGAGATCGCCACGTCCAGTCGCTGCTCGATCTCGGCGACGGGGCGATCCCCTCGCTGAAAGTCGCACCCTTCTTTTCGCGTCCCGGGGCGCTCATTATCAACATCCGCGGTGTCGGCGTGTTGTCGGACAGCAATCAACCGGCGCGAGACCAGGGCGTCGGCGTCTACGTCGACGGGGTTTACCTGGGCCGTGCGCAGGGCTTGGGCACGGCGCTTTACGACGTCGAGAACATCGAGGTACTGAAAGGCCCGCAGGGCACTCTGTTCGGTCGCAATACCGAGGGTGGCGCGGTCAACATCGTGACCAAGCGGCCAAGCGGCGAATTCAAGCTGAATGCGACTGTCGGCGCCGGAAATTATGGCAGCTACAATACCGCGCTGCACGTCGACCTGCCCGAAACCAACAACATCAGCCTCAAGTTCGACGGAATTCTTACCCGCCGCGACGGCTTTGTGAAAAATCGGCTCGGTCAGGGAAACCTCGACTACAACAGTTTCGACAAGCGCGGCTTCCGTGCCGAAGTGCTGTGGAAGCCGTCAACCGATTTCACTGCCGACTTTGCGTTCGACACCGCTTATGACGCGACATCGACGCTCTACCTCCAGCTCGTCGAGGCGCCGGTCGGCGCTCCTGCCACGGCAACTTCGCCAGCGATCTTGCCCAACCGGTTGGCGGCACTCGCCAAGGTCGAACCGGGGCGCGTCTCGACGGCTGCCGTGGGAACGCCGCAGCAGGCGAGCATCGGCGAAACGAACGGGGTCCGGCTGGGACTCGACTGGCCAGTCGCTTCCAACCTGACGCTCAAGTCGATAACTGCCTATCGCAACCTGCGGCAAAGCCAGTACGATAACGGGTCGGCGGCACCCACGTTGCAGCAACCTCTGACTGCATCCAATCCGACGGGCAGCTTCCTGTTGCCGACTCCGTTCCAGTTCGCACGCTACAGTCTGGCGCCGTTCCGCCAGAACCAGTTCAGCCAGGAAATCCAGGCGATCGGCGAACTGGCGCGGGTGAAATACCAGTTCGGCGCGCTCTATTATAAAGAGAATGTCGAGGACAGCGCGCAGGCATTCAACACGCTGCAGCTGACAGATGCGGCGGGCTCCGCTTTCGTTGTGCGCCAGATCGACTATGCGGCGCAGGTGGTGCAGCGCGCCAGTCACGTCACGACAACCAGCATCGGCGTCTATGGCCAGGCCACCTACACGCCGCCGATCTTTGGGGATACCGTTGCGCTGACAGTCGGCGGCCGCTGGACCCGGGACGAAAAGCTGGGCAGCCTGTTCACGATCAACGGTGCGCTGCCGGTTCTTCCGGTCAACGGCGTCAACGTCGTCGGCGCCATCCCGCTGAATGCGTCATGGTCACGGATCGATCCGATGATTAATCTGGCGGTAAAGCCGACCGACGATGTCTTGATCTACGGCAAATGGAGCACCGGGTACAAATCGGGCGGTGCAAGCTCACGCTCGCTCTCCTACCGCCGGTTCGACCCCGAAACGGTGTCGATGTTTGAAATCGGCGCGAAAGCGGAGTTCTGGGACAATAAAGCGCGACTGAATATCGCCGCCTATACGGGCACATATAAAGGTATCCAGCTCGACTTTGCAGGCCTGTACGAGGACGTTGTCAATGGCGTGCGCGTCGCAACGACCCGGACGACGCTGGAAGTGCTGAACGCACCCGGCACTGGCAAGCTCAAGGGGTTCGAAGCGGAATTTACGCTGGCGCCCGTCGAGGGCCTGACGTTGTCAGCCAGCTATGCCTATAACAGCGTCAAGATCCCGGATACGGTCAATCCGTTCCCACAGACTGGCGGCGTGTTCATCACGACGCCAATCCCGATCTACCAAGTGTATACCCCGGAAAACTCGGCCAGCGCGTCGATCGACTATTCGCTGCCGCTTGAGGGGTTTACGCTCAAGGCGCACCTTGATGGCAACTATGACTCCGGATTCTATGTCAACTATACCGACGCCGAATATGACCCGGTCACGCGCGCCGTTCGCTATGCACAGCCCAAGGGCGACAAGGCGCTAGTGTTCAACGGCCGCCTCGCGGTCGCGGACATCGACCTCGGTGCGAGCGTCGCCAAGCTGACCGTTGCCATTTGGGCGCGCAACCTGTTCAACGAGCAACACCTTTTCTACAAGTCGGGTGCACCGCGCAGCGGCGTCCAGGGCTTCTTCAACGATCCGCGCACTTTCGGGGTCGAAGCCAACATCAAGATGTAAGGAACAGACAAATGACTGTTTGGCGCTCTACATTCCTCGCTGCTACTCTAGCCGTCTTGGCGACACCAGCGTGGGCGCTCGACGATGCCAAGGTCGTGCGCGACGGGGGCGCGCTGACCGTCAGCTGGATCGCGAAAAAGCCGGTCGACGTCTATGTCGCCGACCGGCCCGATGCGGCACCGGCGGCGGCGAAGCTGGTCTCCCGCGCCGATGGCGACGGCAGATTCACCATGCCCGAGGCCGGAACGGCTCGCCGTTATTTTCTGCTGCGCGAAGCTGGCCGGAAGACGATGGTGCGAACGGCGGAACGCCTTCTGCCGCTGGAAAAAGGGTCAAACTTCCGGGACATCGGCGGCTATGAGGCGGCGGGGGGCAAGCGTGTCCGCTGGGGCCTGATATACCGGTCAGGGGCGACGCCGCTCTTGACCGACGCCGATATGGCGACCGTCAAGGCGTTGGGCCTGACTGACATGATCGATCTGCGGTCGAGCGAGGAGCGGGTCATCGCGCCGACGCGGATCACCGGCATCCGCTACAGCGCGGTCAATTATTCGATGATGACGATGATGGGCGATCGTCGCGCACTGACGAACGGCAGCGCCCTCTACCATAATTTCCCGGCGTTCCTCGCGCCGCAGCTGCGGATCGTGTTCAGCGACCTGATCCGCAAGCAGGGGCCGATTGCCTATAATTGCTCGGCCGGGCAGGACCGCACCGGCTTTGCGACCGCCATGGTGCTCAGCGCGCTCGGCGTGCCGCGCGCGACGATCATCGCCGACTATCACCTGTCGACCGGCTATCGTCGCCAGGAAAACGAGCTGCCGCCGATCGACGACGCCATGGCGAAGACCAGCCCCGTCGCTGGCATGTTTGCCGCTCTGCAGAAAAGTCCGATGGCGAAAGTCGCGCAGCCCCTGAAGGAGGCCGATGGCACGCCCTTCCTCGCAGGTGCCTTTGCCGAAATCGACCAGCGCTGGGGATCGGTCGACGCCTATCTCGAAAAGGAGGTCGGGCTGACCAAGGGCGACCTGGCCCTGCTGCGCGCGACCTACCTCGAATAGGCGCGCGTTCGCGTTTACACCGTCGCCGCCCTGCGCTAGCGCGCTAATACACCCAAGGGGACGGCAAAGACGATGAACCTGGTACGCGGCGCGTGGCGCATATTGGTCGGCATAAAGGACGCACTGGTCCTTATCTTCATGCTGATCTTTTTCGGCCTGCTTGCCGCGGCGCTCAGCGCGCGGCCCGGAACCAAACCGATCGGTACCGGGGCACTCGTCATGGAGCTGAAGGGAAGCATCGCCGAACAGCCCGCCGGGATCAGTCCTGCGCAGGCACTGAGCGGGGGAAGCCAGGCGAAGCAGTTCCGGCTGCGCGACATCATCGCCGCGCTCGATGCCGCAGCGACCGATGACCGCGTGAAGACCGTGGTACTCGACCTCGATGGATTCATGGGCGGAGGACAGGTTGCGCTCGGCGACGTCGCTGCTGCGCTCGACAAGGTGAAGGCGAAGAAGCCGGTCCTTGCTTTTGCCACGGGCTATGGCGACGACGCCTATCAGCTGGCGGCGCACGCGTCGGAAATATGGCTGGACCCCATGGGTCTCGCCCTGTTCCAGGGACCAGGCGGATCGCGGCTTTATTACAAGGGGTTGCTCGAAAAGGTGGGCGCGAATGTGCACGTCTACCGCGTCGGCAAGTTCAAGTCGGCGGTCGAGCCTTATATCCTCGACAAGGCGTCACCCGAGGCGAAGGAAGCCAGCCAGGCGCTCTATGCGTCGCTGTGGCAAGGATGGCAGGCCGAAGTTTCCAAGGCGCGGCCCAAGGCACAGCTGGCGGCATTCATTGCCGACCCTGCGGGGGCAGTCGCCGCAAGCGGCGACCCTGCTTCGGCCGCGCTCAAGGCCGGAGTCGTGGACAAGCTAGCCGACCGGGCCGCCTTCAACCGTCGCGTAGCGCAGATCGCCGGTACCGGGCGCAAGGAACAACCTTATGCGCGGATCGAACTGAAACCCTATATCGCGGCCAAGCCGCGGCCCCCCGGCGATCGGTCGATCGGCGTGATCACCGTGGCCGGCACGATCCAGGACGGCGAAGCCGATTCGGGAACGGCAGGCGGCGAGACTATCGGCAAGATCATCGACAAGGCAGTGGCCTCCGACAAATTCAAGGCACTGGTGCTGCGCGTCGATTCGCCGGGAGGGTCGGCGCTTGCCTCCGAGCGTATCCGGTCCTCGCTTGTCGCTGCGCGCACCAAGGGAATGCCCGTCGTAGTCTCGATGGGCAATGTGGCGGCGTCGGGCGGCTATTGGGTGTCGATGGCGTCGGACAAGGTGTTCGCCGAGCCGACGACGATAACCGGTTCGATCGGCATCTTCGGCGTCATTCCGACCTTCGAAGGCGGCCTCAAGAAGATCGGCGTAACAACCGATGGTGTCGTCACCACGCCCCTGTCCGGCCAGCCGGACGTCGTCGGCGGAACGAACGCCGCGTTCGATTCGGTCATCCAGACCAGCATCGAGGCGGGGTACAGGCGCTTCGTCAATCTCGTCAGCGGCGCGCGGCGGATGACGCCCGACCGCGTCAACGAAATCGCACAGGGCCGCGTCTGGGACGGCGGCAGCGCGCGGCAGCTGGGTCTGATCGACGCGTTCGGCGGTATCGACGATGCAATCGCCGAAGCTGCGCGCAGGGCCAAGCTCGACCCTGCCCAGCCGCATGCGGTGTGGCTCGACAAGGAGCCGGGCTGGCGTGAAGCGCTGGCTGCGATGTTCGGCTCCGAAGAGCAGGAGAATGGCGCGAGCGACTTGCTGTCGACACTGGCGCACGCACGCATGGCGTCGTTTGTCGGCGCGGCGGAAGACGCTCGGGTCATGATGACATCCTCGGCGATCCAGGCCCGTTGCCTTGAATGCCCGGTCACCACGACACCCGTCAAACCGGCGACCTTGCTGCAACTGCTCGCTACTTGGATGGGCTCATGATCGAGCTTCGCCCCGCGACCGCTGATGACGCACACGCGCTCCTGGGCATTTACGGTCCCTATGTCGTCACCAACGCGGTTTCGTTCGAGAGCAAGCCTCCATCGCCCGATGAAATGCGCGATCGGCTGACCGCAGCGGGCGACGTCTATCCGTGGATCGTCGGCTGCGACCGTGAAAGCGGCCTTGTTCTTGGCTATGCCCTCGCCAAGCCTTGGCGGCCAGGGCCCGGCTACCGCTTTTCGGTAGAAACCGCGTGTTATGTCGCGGGCGAACTCGAAGGCCAGGGCATTCGCCGCACGCTCTACGGCGCGCTGATCGCGACGCTGACGGCGATGAATTACACGCAGGCCGTATCCCAGCTGACCATGCCGCAGGACAAGGCTATCCTGCTCCACGAGGCGATGGGTTTTCGCCGTGCTGGCGTCTATCGCGAAGTCTGCTTCAAAAACGGCCAGTGGATCGATGTCGGTGTCTGGCAGCGCGAACTCAGCCAGCCCGGTACGCCGCCCCACGAGCCCGTCGGCTTTACCAGAGTGGGAATTGTCCGGAGCTAGCTGGCGATGTAGTCGCGCAGGGCCGCCGCCTCGGCCTCGATCTTGTCGATGCGATATTTGACCAGATCACCGATCGACACGAAGCCGACCATAGATCCACCCTCCACCACGGGCAGGTGACGAATGCGCCGCCGGCTCATCATGGACAGAGCGGACATCACGGGAGCGTCGGTGTCGACGGTCAATGCGGGGGAGGTCATCACATCGGCGACTTTCTTGTGGAGCGCTGCCGCGCCCTCGCGAGCGAGGCAGTAAATTACGTCGCGCTCCGAGAAGATCCCGATGACTCCCGTTTCGTCGGTGACGGGGACGGCGCCGATGCGGTGGGCGGCCAATAGCTTTACCGCTTCGGCAACGGTCGAGTCGGGCAGTACGGACGTCACGTCGCCGCCTTTGCCCGAAAGAATCGCCCTGACAGTCATCGGCGCATCTCCTACAGGCGACTCTATCGGTCGCGGGAATTCATAGTTTCATGCCTGCGCCCAGAAGGAAAGCCGCGTGAACGACCCCGACCTCGATGATCCAGATTATGCCCGCTTCGCCTGGGGCCGGTACAAGCGACTCCTTGGGTGGATGACGCTCGCCTCGATGGGCGCAGTGCTGATCGGGCTTGCTGTGCTAGAGTATGCGGTCGGGTCGATGCCCCTGCTCGGCACGCTGTTCGCTGCTGGCGGAATCTTTTTCACGGTACTGCTAGCGGCCGCGCTGATGGGACTGGTGTTCCTGTCTTCGGGCAGCGGCCATGATTTCAAGATCGAGGACCCGACCAGGCCCGAGGAGGAACGATGAACCCTGACGAACCCATTTTGCGGGTCGTGCCGCAGCCGGCAGACATCAATTCGAACGGCCACATCTTCGGCGGCTGGGTGCTGAGCCAGATGGATATCGCCGGCGGCATACTGGCGGGGCGGATTGCCGACGGCGCCTGCGCGACGGTGGCTATCGAGACGATGCAGTTCATCGCGCCGATCCTCGTTCGCGACATCATATCGATCTACGCCCACGTCGAGCGGCGTGGCAGGACCTCGGTCGCCATCCGGCTCGACGTCATCGCCAGCCGCGACCGGGGCCGTGAAGAAGTGAAGGTGACCAGCGGCGTGTTCACTTTCGTCGCGCTCGACGAGGAATTCCGCCCCCGGCCGCTGCCCGCCACGGGGTGACCGTTCGTCATCAGCGGGCGGGCGGCTCCGTATAGCTCAGCGTCGCGGTGCCATTGGCTGGAATTGTGGTTGCCCACAACCAGCTACCATCCTTCTGGCGCAACTTGCCGGAAAAGCCGCGCAGTTCGCGATCCCCCAGCTTCGCCTCGAATGCAACGGAGTAGCGATTGTCGTTGGTGACCGTCAGCACATGCTTATTGCCGGTACCGGCGACGTCGCGTGCCACTACGCCGGTCGCGGTCGCAACGTCGATCTCGACTTCTTCGCCGACGGCCTTGTCGCCCACCGACCCTTCGCCGAGCAAAAGCTCGCGTGGATCGCCCGACTGATAGAGCGCAAGCTTCCCGGCAGGCAGGGGGAGACCGAGACCGTCCGCGGCGCGGTTCTTCGCCCGCAGTGTCAAGCGGACGCGGGCATCACCCTCCCCCCAGACATCCGCGCGGTACACAAGGCTGACCGGCACGTGCTCCTTGTCGAGCAGCGCGACTTGCTTCTGCGCGTTCGCCGCGACGGTCACCGGTTCGGGGACGCGATAGAGTTTCAGGTCGCCAAGCTCTTCCTGCTTCACCGCCATCGCCGATTTCGCCCGAGCGCTTCCACTGACAACAATGTCCATGGCTTCGGCCATCATCATCGGGGCCGGCGGCGGCGGAGGCGGGGGAGCACTGGCTATGTCGTCAGGGATGTCGCTCGTCGTATCCTGCGGCCAGCAGGTCAGGTCGATCGATTGCTGCTGGTAGGGCTGGGGGTTCCGCGCGCCGCTGCGGTTGAGGCGACCGGCGATCACCATGGCCTGCGCCTTGGGAAAGCTGGTCTCGTCGGCGCTGGCCAGGGTTACCCAGCCGAACAGGTCCATGCTTTTTCCGTCGGCCCCGAGTGTCGCGACATAGTTCGCCTGCCAGTCGAAATTGTCGGCGAGGTAGCTGAGCGTGACGGTGGCGGTAACGGCACGCGCACTATGGGTACGGACCGACAACGTCGGTTTCGCCGATAATCCCTCGGGCAACGTGTCGTAGACGATGGTTTCAGGAATACCGGAACAGCGCAGCGCCTCGATCCCAGCCGCCGTCTGGAGCACGACCTGTCCGCCCGGCCCGGAGCGGATGACGGCTTCCTCCTCGGTGGTCTTGCCGGTCGCGCGCACGGTGCGGCGGATCAGGACGCGCCGCGCGACCGACGCGCCGAGCAGGCTTGCCGGGCTGAGCAGGTTTGCGTCCTGGTTCTTTTCGACGATGCCATCGGGCAGGCCGGTGACGATCGCACTTTCGGCAAGGATTCCGCCGGCCACCCCCTCGAAGCGGATCACCCCGTCGCCTGCCGGAATGCTGACCCGCCGTGTTTCGGTCACCAGCGCATAGCCCCGCAGGTACTGAAGATTCATCGCTTCGTCGGCGCCACGGTCCGGCGCGCGATAGACGCTGACTGACACCGCCTCCGGTGCGGGAGAGGTCGTGGTCTGGGCGAGCGCCGGTCCCGTTGCCAGCACGAGCAGCGCGGCAAAGCGCATGGTCAATACCGCGTGTCGAATACGGCCGTCACTGTCGCTTCGCCGTTGGCGGGGACCGTCACTTTCCACACCGCTTCGTCGGCCGAACTACGCTCGCTCTTCTGGCTTTCGGACAGGATCCGCGTATCGTCCCAGTAATTGTCCAGCCCCGCCTGGGTCAGGTCGACCACCACCGGGGTGCTGCGGGCATTGGTCAACGTGTAGCGCATCGACGTCTTCCACCGCGTGCTGCCGATCTTCTCGCGCGCCTCGACCACGGGCTTTATCTTCACGTCGAAGGCTTCGCCGGTCTTGAGGCCAAGCGCCGATCCCATCGGCGTATGACCGATCTGGTTTTCGCCGATGAACTGGGGCTGGCCCTTGGCGTCCTTCATATAGACACGCACCGTCCCGGCCGGGAGAGCGTCGCCCAGTCCGCCGTCGCGGCTGGTCGAGAAGCGTAGCACGGTGTCCGCCGACTTCGCCTCGTCCTGCGTGCCCAGCCAACCATTGCGATATTCATAGCCCTTGTTCGCCGCCGCGCCGCCGACGTCGAGAAAGCTGACCTGCTTCTGCTGCGCCTGCGCGATCGTGGTGCGTTCCTTGATCGGGTATAGGTAGAAATCGCCGAGCTGGGGACGATTAGCGGTTTCGGTGCCGGGCTTGACCAGCGCGCCGCGCGGCGGCTGCGGAACATAGGAGCGCCGATATTGCGGCTGGCTGTTGCCGACTTCGCCTGCGACCAGCAGCGTTTCCGCATTGGTATAGGTCGTGCCGGAATTGTTGGTGAGAGTGACCCAGCCCTGCACGTCGATCTTGCCCGCACTTTCATCGAACAGCGCGACATAGTCGGCCTTCCAGCCGAGGCCCGGCGTCAGATAGCTGAGCGAAACAGGCCGTGTGCCCGCGCGGGTGCTGTCGAGGGTTACCGACAACGTGGGCCGCGCGCGCAGGTTCGGCGGGACACGATCGAATATTACGCGAACGGGCAGGCCATCGTCGCGCAGCACTTCAATGCGCTGGCCGATCTGGAGTACGACGCCGCCGTTGGCCGCCAGCACCTTCGCTTGCTCGCGCGTCTCGGCCCCCGTTGCCGGATTGATCCGAACGATCGTGACTACCTGCCCGACCGCCTTTTGCATCAGCGCGGCAGGGCTCAGCAGGTCGTAATCGAAATTCTGCTCGACGATGCCGAAGTCCGCGCCACCGATGGAGACGGTTTCCGCGCGGATCTGGGCGGAGACGTCGGGGAACTCGACGGTCGTCCGGCCCGAGGGCAGCGACGTCGGGCGGATGTCCTGCACCAGCGCAAGATTGTTGTTGTAGATGGTGACGGCAACCGTCCCCTGTGCGCTTTGCCCCATGACGGGTGCGGACAAGGCAAGCAGAGGCAGCAGGGCTAAGCGGCGCATCAAGTGACTCTCCCGGGTCGTTTCGGGAAAGAGCATGGCAGCATCGCGCCTGAAGCGGGAATGAATAAGCGTAGCCTCCCCCGAACAGGGAGGCGCCGGATCATTCCTCAGCCGCGGCCTCGGCGACTACCTTTTTCGGACGGCCGCGCTTCTTGGGCACGGCGACGGGTTCGCCCTCGATGCCCATCACTGGCTCCATTGCCGCAGCGTTGATCGCCGGAGGCAGTACGTCAAAGGGCAGCGAGTCACTGTGGTCGCCGTCATCGTCCTGCGTCGCTTCGGCAACCCGGGCGCGCGGTGCGGCCGTGCGGCTGCGGTCGAGGCGAGGACGCTCTTCTCGGGGCCGATCCTCGCGGGGCCGATCTTCGCGCGGACGATCGTCCCGCTGGTAGCGATCCTGACGCGCAGGACGGTCTTCTGCCGCCCTTTCGGGGCGTGCTTCGCGGTCCTGGCGGACTGGACGGTCGTCGCGACTTTGCTCGTTGCGGTTCTGGTCGCCACGCGGCTGGTCGTTGCGCTGTGGGCGATCCTCACGGGGACGATCATCGCGTGGCCGATCGTCGCGCGGACGGTCCTCACGGGGCCGGTCGTCGCGCTGATAACGGTCCTGGCGGGGCGCCTGTTCCTGGCGGCTCTGCGGGAGCGGCCGCGCATCGAACTCACGCTCGATCTCGTTGCCGTCCTCGTCGAACTGCTCTTCCTGCTCGGCATAATCCTGACGCGGGCGGTTGGGGTTCGCCTCTTCGAAGCGCGCACGGCTTTCTGCGAGCACGCGGAAATAATGGTCGGCGAACTGGAAATAATATTCGGCGAGAACCCGGTCGCCTGCCTGTTGCGCATCGCGCGCGAGCGTCTTGTACTTTTCGAGCAACTGCGGGGCATTGCCACGTGCGCGGTTGTCGATGCGATTGCCGAGTTCGGGTCGTCCGTTCTGAGGGCGCTGGCCATTCTGGCCACCCCGGCCGCGACGGCGACCGGACTGCTGGCGATTGTTGATCAAGCTGATGCCGTCCTAAACAAGGGGGGTGTTCAAATCCCTTTTTGCCCCATTTCGCGCTGTCGTATCCGAACCGCCGGACGATCAGCCGCTTCGCCGAGCCAAAGCTTTATTGCCTGGGACCGGAGGATGTGGGGGTAAGAGAACGGCGCATTCGCTTAAAAAGCTGGGAGATGCGTTCGCCTCTTGAAGACTGCATTAGCGGCCCCGTGCCGCGCCGCCAAGCATTATTTGAATTGCACGATCAGACAGCGGTCGTGCCCGGCAAGGTCGGAACGGCAACTGACGGAAAACCCGTGGTCTTCGAAGAGGGCGGTGACCACGCCTCTTTGCGTGTGACCGATCTCGATGCAGGCGATTCCGCCTGGCCCGAGCTGAGCTAAAAGCGCAGGCGCAATCAGGCGATAGTCGTCCAGCCCGTCGTCGCCCGCGAACAGCGCCGACGCAGGCTCCCAGTCCCCAACGTCGGGGGGCAAGACTTCGCTGGTAGCGATATAGGGCGGATTACAGAGGATCAGATCGAATCGCTCGCCGGTGCCGGTCCATCCGCCCTTCATGATCGCCGCGCGCGCGCCCAAGCCAAGCTGCGCCGCGTTTTCCCGCGCAACTCGCAGCGCGCCATCGGACGCGTCTATGCCGACGCCGGTCGCCGAGGGCCATTGATCCAGAGCGGCCAGTAACAAGGCCCCCGACCCGGTTCCGAGATCGAGCACGCGACGCGGCCCCGCCTTGCCGAAGTGTGCGACGGCGGCCTCAATGAGCGTTTCGCTGTCTGGGCGGGGGATCAGAACGTCGGGCGTTACACGGAGGGTGACCGTCCAGAAGTCGCGCGCACCGGTAATGTAGGCGATCGGCTCGTGAGCGCGGCGGCGAGCGATGAGGGCGGCGAAGCTGTCCGGCACCGCATAATCGGCGAAATGCAGCTGTTCCCGCTCGATGCCGAGCGCATGTGCCATCAGCAGCTCGGCGTCGAGGCGCGGCGTCTCGCTGACGCTCTCCAATGCCGTGGTGGCCGACGCAAGCGCCGCCCGGGCCGTGCTCACACCGTGTCGAGCGCCCCGAGCCGGGCCGCCTCGTCCTCGCTGATCAGCGCACCGATCAGCTCGTCCATCTGCCCCTCGAGGATTTCGGGCAGGCGGTGGAGCGTCAGGTTGATGCGGTGGTCGGTGACACGCCCCTGCGGGAAGTTGTAGGTGCGGATGCGCTCGCTGCGGTCGCCTGAGCCGACCATCGCCTTTCGCACGCCCGATCGTTCGTCGGCGAGGCGGCTTCGCTCGAGCTCGTAAAGCCGCGTCCGCAACACTTTCAGCGCCTTGGCCTTGTTCTTGTGCTGCGACTTTTCGTCCTGCTGGATAACCACGAGCCCAGAGGGCAAATGCGTGATGCGCACCGCCGAGTCCGTTGTATTCACCGACTGCCCGCCCGGCCCCGACGAGCGGAAGACATCGATGCGCAGGTCTGCGACATTGCTCTGGACGTCGACGTCCTCGGCCTCGGGCAGCACCGCGACGGTTGCCGCCGACGTATGAATCCGCCCGCCACTCTCGGTCGCGGGGACGCGCTGGACGCGGTGGACCCCGGCCTCGAACTTGAGCCGCGCGAACACCTGGTTGCCGGTGATCGACGCGACGACTTCCTTAAAGCCGCCCATTTCGCCGGCGCTCGCGCTGATCGTCTCGACCTTCC
>JANMJZ010000075.1:0-7047 GCA_031371635.1 Sphingomonadales bacterium
CCGGCAAAGCCGCCACCGCCGCCGCTGCGGAACCCGCCGCCGCCACCGCCGCCACCGCCGCCGTAGCCGCCGCCACCGCCGAAGCGATCGCCGCCCCCGCTGTTGAAGCCACCGCCGCCGAAGCGGTCACCGCCACCGCCATAGGTGCTTCCGCCGCCGCCAAAGTTGTCATCACCGAACTTGTCGCGTCCGCGCCCGCCACGATCACCGCGGCGTCCCTTGTCGAAACTCATGCCTGAATCCGTATTCCTGTAACTCGCCCGCCTAAATCCCAACGAAAAATCCATGCCCAGGACGACGGACACAGGCTCCTCGGGCGCGAATCGCTTTGCGCCAGTTTCGAGGCGTAATGTAAAACTGGCCATTCTGCGAGCAGTTTCAGCTTTCATTACTGTCGGCTTAACTGCGCATGTCGATGACGCTGTTGCGCCATAGCGAAAATCGGCGCCCTGCGCAGAGGGTTGCAGCAGACCCCACGGGGATGCAATGCCACCCGTTACAGTTTCGGAGAGCTCCATTTGACCGTCCACCTCCATGAAGAAGACCTGCCTGCAGACGTGCTCGCACCGGGACCCGTCGCCATCGATACAGAAACGATGGGACTGCATCCGGGCCGCGACCGGCTGTGCGTCGTACAGATCTCCGACGGTCAAGGTGACGAGCATCTCGTGCGTTTTGCGGCGGGCACCGATTACGCCGCGCCAAATCTTCGCGCCGTGCTGACGGATCCGGCGCGGCTGAAGCTTTATCATTTTGCGCGCTTCGACCTCGCCTCAATCCAGGCCTATCTTGGCGTCATGGCCGAGCCGGTTTATTGCACGAAGACGGCTTCGCGGCTGGTGCGGACCTATACCGACCGTCACGGGTTGAAGGAAATCGTGCGCGAGTTGCTGGGTATGGAATTGTCGAAGGCCCAGCAATCGTCCGACTGGGGATCGCCGGTGTTGACCGACGCGCAAAAAGAATATGCAGCATCGGACGTGCGTTACCTGCACCGGCTGCGTAACGAGCTTGATGTCCGGCTTGCGCGCGAGGGGCGGACGGCGCTGGCTCAGGGGTGCTTCGACTTCCTGCCTCACCGGGCCCGTCTCGACCTCGCAGGCTGGCCGGAAATCGACATATTTGCCCATGTCTGACGCCGCAAGCCGTGGTCGAGACGCGGAACGCGACCGGCGGCTCCGCTGGGCGCGGCCGGGCAGCAGTCACGACCGCAACGTTCGCGTGGCACGCGTTGCGCTGCCGGCCTTCGTGGGGGCACTTGCGGCAGTGCTTGCCATCGCCCCCCTTACCCAGCGCGCGGAAATGAGTTTCGTGCTTGCCAAGGACCGGGTCGACATGGCGACCGAGCGCATGCGCGTGACACAGGCACGTTACCGCGGCCAGGACGACAAGGGGCAGGCCTTTACCCTCAACGCGGGCACGGCGGTTCAGGCCACGTCTAAATCTCCTGTTGTAGAGCTGGGTAAATTGTCGGCCGAACTGGCCAGCGCAACGGGCACGTCGACACTGGTCGCACCCCAGGCCCGATATAATCTCGATTCGGAAAAGCTCGATGTGAACGGGCCGCTCACCTATTCGTCGACCGATGGCTACAAGCTGTCGACGAGCAATGTCGGGGCGGACCTCAACACCCGGAAGCTGTCGAGCAACTCGCCAGTGACTGGTGAATTGCCCGTCGGCCGGTTCAGCGCCGGCAATATCACGGCGGATCTGGGCACGCGCACCGTTACGCTCGGCGGACGCGCCCGCTTGCATATTGTCCAAGGCGCGATCAGAGCGCGCTGATGATGTCGAAAGCTATCATTTCCCTTGCCCTTCTGTCCGCTGCCCCGGCCGGCGCGCAGGCGCTCAAGGGACATAATGCCAATGCGCCCGTCGATTTCGAGGCCGACCGGATCGAGGTTCAGGATCGGGCCGATCGCGCCGTGCTCGCTGGCAATGTGAAGGTGCGGCAGGGCAATCTGACGCTCGACTCGGCGCGGCTGACGGTCGCCTACACCGGAGCGATCACCTCGGGAAATCCGACCGTCCAGCGTCTCGACGCATCGGGTGGGGTCGTCGTGAAAAGTCCGAGCGAGACCGCCAGTGGCGAGTTTGCCAGCTATGACCTTAATCGTCGGCTTATCACCATGGTTGGCGGCGTGACGCTGAACCAGGGTGCCAACGTGCTTCGCGGGGGCCGGCTGGTGATCGACCTGAACACCGGAAGGTCGATTGTCGACGGGCGAGCGTCGGGGGGAGCACCGGGCGTGACCGGGGGCACTGGCGGCCGGGTGACAGGGCGTTTCAGCGTACCTCAGCGCAACAACTGATCGCTTCGGCGAAACATCGCTCGCGGGTTATGCAATTATCCTGCCAATTGCGGCACCTGTAACCTTGGTTTAACGCCTGGCTGCGACCTGATGGAGCATCGATGTCTGACGCTGACACTCTCGACCGGCTGAACGATGGCCTGAACCACGGTACGGGGGGCACAGGCCTCGACGTCGTGTCGATTGCAAAATCATACGACCGGCGTGTCGTCCTGTCCGACGTTTCGCTTTCCGTTGGGCCTGGCGAAGTGCTGGGTCTCCTCGGGCCCAATGGCGCGGGCAAGACGACGTGCTTCTATTCGATCATGGGGCTGGTGAAGCCTGACTCGGGGCGCGTGACGCTCGACGGCGTGGAGATTACCGGCCTGCCAATGTACCGCCGCGCCGTCATGGGGCTGGGCTATCTGCCGCAAGAAACCTCGATCTTCCGTGGCATGACGGTTGCACAGAACATCATGTCGGTGCTCGAGCTTGCCGAGCCGGACAAGGCTGTCCGGGCCGCGCGGCTCGACCAGCTGCTGGGCGAATTTCATCTTGACCGGCTGCGCGATTCGATGGCGACCGCGCTGTCGGGTGGTGAACGGCGTCGTTGCGAGATTGCTCGCGCACTCGCGGCGGACCCGTCGATCATGCTCCTCGACGAGCCTTTTGCCGGCATCGATCCGATCTCGATTTCGGACATTCGCGCGCTGATCATCCAGTTGAAGGCCCGCGGTATCGGCGTTCTGATCACCGATCACAACGTGCGCGAGACACTCGACATCTGCGACCGCGCCTGCATCATCTACGACGGGCGCGTATTGTTTGCCGGCACGCCGCAGGCGCTCGTCGCCGACGAGAATGTCCGGCGATTGTATCTGGGCGAGAGTTTCTCGCTCTAGCGATGGCCATGGGTCCGCGCCTCGAACTGCGGCAAAGCCAATCGCTGGTGATGACGCCACAGTTGCAGCAGGCGATCCGCCTGCTCGCGCTGTCGAATCTGGAGCTCGAAGCCGTTGTCGCCGAGGAGATCGAGAAGAACCCGCTGCTCGAGTCGGGCGACGAGCGCGTTACCGTCGGCACGGACCGGGAAACCGATGGCGATGCAACGCCGGACCCGGCGAGTGCCGATGACCTGATCGCGGCGGGCCATACCGACAGCGACGCGCCGCTCGATGCCGATTACGCGGCGGACACATTCCACCACGACAGCGCCGCCGACAGCAGCATGGGCAGCAGCTCGGCATCTGGAGAAGACATCGACTTCGACAGCTTCGAGGGTGCGGCGGAGACAATTTCGGATCATTTGATGGCGCAGATCGGCATGGTCCTGAGCGGCTCCGATCTCGCGGTGGCACAGGTCATTGTCGATGCACTCGACGACGCCGGGTATCTGACCGAAAGCCTTCGAGACATTGCGACGCGGCTTGGGTTGCCGCTTGCACATGTCGAAGCGGCGCTGAGCGTCGTCCAGAACTGCGATCCGACGGGCGTCGGCGCGCGCACGCTGTCCGAATGCCTCGCGCTGCAGGCGAAGGAGGCCGACCGCTACGATCCATGCATGAAATTGCTGATCGATAACCTCGAACTGCTGGCCGCCGGGCGAATCGCGCACTTGCAGCGGCTGTGCATGGTCGACGACGAGGACATGGCCGACATGATCCGCGAGCTGCGCGGCTATGACCCGAAGCCGGGTTGCCGTTTCGGGTCGGGCCGCATCGAGTCGGTCACGCCCGACGTCTATGTGACCCGGGGAGCCAAGGGCTGGCAGGTCGAGATGAACAGCGGCTCGCTGCCCCGCGTACTCGTTGATCGCCGTTATCACGCGCAGCTCGCGGCAAGCGCCAAGGACAAGGCGTCGAAGGCGTGGGTCGCCGACACACTCGCCAATGCGAGTTGGCTGGTGAAGGCGCTCGACCAGCGCCAGCGTACCATCGTGACCGTCGCAACCGAAATCGTGAAACAGCAGGAAGCATTTTTCCTGCATGGCGTCGCGCATCTGCGCCCGTTGGTGCTCAGGACGGTGGCAGAGGCGGTAGGGCTGCATGAATCGACGGTCAGCCGCGTCACCAGCAACAAATATCTGAGCTGCGCGCGCGGCATGTTCGAGCTGAAGTATTTCTTCACCAGTGGCATCGCGAGCGCCGACGGGGGTGAGAACGCGTCGGCACTCGCGGTCAAGGCAGCGATCAAGACGCTGATTTCACAAGAGACAGCGGACAATATCCTGTCCGACGACACGCTGGTCGATCTGTTGAAGGAACAGGGGTTCGATCTCGCGCGACGGACGGTCGCGAAATACCGGGAAGCCATCGGCCTCGGGTCTTCGGTGCAGCGTCGGCGCGCGAAAGCGATTGACGCCAAGGCGGCCTAGCCGTCACCTTCCCGAAACAATCCGGGCGCAGGCGCACGGGACAGTCAGGGGAGCCGCCACATGATCCGTATAGACCGCCGCCAGCTATTCACGACCGCCGGGTTCGGCATTGCCGGCCTGCTCCTGCCCGGCGGTGCCGCGATGGCGCAGGCCCTGCTAGGTCTGACAGGCTTCACGCATGGCGTGGCAAGCGGCGAGCCCGGCCCCGACTCAGTGCTTTTGTGGACGCGCTACGTCCCGGCGTCCGGCGGACCGGCCAAAGTGCGCGTGGAGATTTCGGAGAGCAGCGACTTTGCCAAGGTCGTCGGCGGTGGGCAGATGGTTACGGGGCCATGGCGCGATCATACCGCTAAGGTCACAGTCGACGGGCTCGCGCCTGGTAAGTGGCACTGGTACCGTTTCATCGCGCCGGACGGATCCATGTCCCCGGTGGGTCGCACGAAGACGCTTCCGGTCGGCAAAGCGGCGCGTTTCAACATCGCGATCTTCTCCTGCTCGAACCTCGGCTTTGGCGAGTTCAATGCCTATGGCCATGCGGCACTGCGCGACGACGTCGATCTCGTCCTGCACATGGGTGACTATATCTACGAATATGCGCGTGGCGGCTATGATGGCGGATCCAAGTTCGCCCAGCGTCTGTTCCCGGCAGGGGAAATCCTGACGCTGGCCGACTACCGGCTACGCTACCAGAGCTATCGGTCCGACCCGCAGCTTCAGGCGCTGCACGCCGCCTTCCCCATGATCGCCAACACCGATGATCACGAAGGCGCGAACGACAGCTGGGAAGGGGGCGCGCAAAACCATCAGGCCGACGAGGGCGACTGGACCAACCGCAAGAATGCGGCAATGCAGGTGTGGCGCGAGTGGCTTCCGGTCGGCGAACAGCCTTGGAAGACGTACGAGATCGGTGACCTGGCGACTTATTACCGTACCGACACGCGCATGGTCGCGCGGTCGCGCATGCTGGAGCCGGCCAGCTTCATGCGCGCCGCCGACCCGGCCAAGGCACTGGCCGAGTTCCGCGATGGACCCTGGCGCGATCCGTCGATGACCATGATGGGGACCGAACAGGAAAGCTGGCTCTATCACGGCTTCGCCCGCGAAAAAGCAACGTGGAGCGTGCTCGGCGTCGGCACGAACATGGGCTATAATTATGTGCCGGAGACGGCCATGGCGACGATTTCGCCAGACTCTCCTCAGCGCAACCGCGACTATGTCGCGGCCGGCGTCGCTCTCGGCAAAGCAGGGCTTCCATATAATTTCGACAATTGGGGCGGCTATCCCGCAGCACGCTCACGGTTGTTGTCCGCAGCCCAGAGCCATGGGCGGGATCTCGTCGTCGTCACCGGCGACAGCCATAATGGCTGGGCATTCGACCTGCCGGAAGGCGGCAAGCCGGCCGGCGTAGAATTCGGAGGGCATAGCGTCACTTCGCCCGGGTTCGAGCAATCGACCAAGGGTATCAATCCGGCGACCGTGGCAGCAGCACTGCTCCACAAGAACAATCCAGAGTTGCGCTGGGTCGATACGTCGAATCGCGGCTATATGCACCTGTCGCTGACCCCACAGGCCGCAACCAACGAATGGGTGTTCGTCGATACGGTGCTTGACGTTTCCCGCGCGACCAAGCCGTCGGTCAAGATGCGCGTACGGCCAGGACGTCGGGTGCTCGAGACGGTCTAGCTATGTGCCTGCACGTGCAGCGCCCGTTGCAGTTGGTATCGCAGGGGCGGGCGCGACAGGTTCTTTCACGCGCGCGTGCAGGCTGCTAGACGCACCGCGATGAATCAGGATCCTATCGTCATCGTCAGCTATGCCCGCACGCCCATGGGCGGATTTCAGGGCGCACTCGGCAGCGTCACCGCGACCAGCCTCGGCGCGACCGCCGTTCGTGCAGCCATCGAGCGGGCAGGTGTTGCGGGCGAGGACGTCGACCAGATCGTCATGGGCTGCGTGCTGCCCGCTGGCCTTGGTCAGGCTCCCGCACGGCAGGCCGCGCTGGGCGCGGGTCTGCCGCTGTCGATCAATGCAACGACCGTGAACAAGATGTGCGGGTCCGGCATGCAGGCGGCAATGATGGCGCATGACATGCTGGCGGCGGGAACGGCCGATATCGTGGTGGCCGGCGGCATGGAATCGATGTCGAATGCGCCTTATCTTCTTCAGAAGCATCGTGGCGGTGCGCGGATCGGCCACGACGTGGTGAAGGATTCGATGTACCTCGACGGCCTCGAGGACGCCTATGATCCGGGCAAGCTGATGGGCGCCTTTGCTGAGGAGAGCGCCCGCGATTACCAGTTCACCCGTGTTGCGCAGGACGATTTCGCGATCGAAAGTTTGCGCCGCGCCAACGCCGCGATTGCTTCGGGCGCCTTTGATGAT
>JANMJZ010000085.1:0-2973 GCA_031371635.1 Sphingomonadales bacterium
CTTCCTGCGTGCGGCGCGGCCTGTGACCGTCGCCAGTTATGTGGTCAAAAACCCAGTTCACTCATCTCGACAACGCGGTGTTCGCGTGCGCTGATTTCGGCGGCGGTGCCGATGGCGACGGCCATCATCCCGTCGGTTGCAGTCACCTCTACCGGCGTTTCGCCTTTCACCGCCGCACAGAATTTCTGGTGCTGGTAAAAGGTCGCGCCGTGGTGGTGCCCGGCAGCCAGCGCATGGGCCTCGACCGCGACATGCTCGCGGCTCACGGCCTTGGGCTGGTGAAATCCGGTGCGCGGGCTGAACACGAGGTCGCCAGTCGGAATCAGGCAGTCGAGCCGCGCTTTCTCGCCGACCGCCGTGATCTCTTCCTGGTTCTCCGCCCCTTCGGCGAACATCGACAGGTCCAGCATCGCGCGTACACCGTTGGCGAAGTCCACCGTCGTATAGCTGTTGTCGATGATGTCGGGGGTGCGCCCTTCGTACCGCTCGTCGAGATGATTCACATCCATCGCGCCCGAACAATAGACGCGCACTGCCTCGCTCCCGATGATCAGGCGCATCAGGTCGAAGAAATGGCAGCATTTCTCGACCATCGTCCCGCCCGTATTCGCGCTGAACCGGTTCCAGTCGCCAACTTTCACGAGGAACGGAAAGCGATGTTCGCGGATGCTGAGCATCTGAAGCTTGCCGGTGCGCCCGTCATGTACCTGCCGCACGAATTCGGCGGCCGGTGGCATGAAGCGATATTCCATCGCGGTCCAGAATATGCCGGGGGATTGCGTGGCGCGCTCGACGATCCAGCGTGCGTCCTCCACCGTCGTCGCCACCGGCTTCTCGCAAAGGATGTTCAGCCCGGCATCGAACAACGGTTCGAGCACGGCGCGATGCGTGTAGTTGGGGCTGGCCACGATCACGGCGTCGAGGTCCGCCTTTGCGAGCGCCGCCGCGCTCGAGAAGAGCTGCGGGTCAGCCCCCTCACCAAGGGCATTCTTGGCCCAGGAGAGCGAAGATTCCGTCGGATCGGCGAGCGCCACGATCTCTGCGCCCGGCGTGATCGCAACATTGTTGATGTGCTCGATGCCCATCATGCCCGTGCCGACAAGGCCGTAACGCAGCGTCATTCTCTCTCCTGCACATCGCGTTATGACAGCGATGTCTGAAACCGTTCATCGCACGGTCCGCGGCGCTTCTGCAAGGGGCCGGAGTCGTTGCATCCCGGGGTGTTGCGCGCTTACAACAGACGGAACAGGGGTAGCCATGGCTTCGCGCAACACAATCAGTGACGTCGCCCGCGCGGCGGGCGTTTCCATCAAGACGGTCAGCCGTGTGCTGAACAAGGAACGCTATGTCCGCACCGACACGCGCCAGAAGGTCGAGGCCGCGATGGCCGCCCTCGCCTTCAGTCCAAGCCTCGCGGCACGCTCGCTCGCAGGCAACCGGTCGCACCAGATCGCGCTCATCTACGACAATCATTCGCCCTTCTACATCCATGCCGTGCAGGAGGGTGTGTGGGCCCGGTGCCGCGAGGCGGGTGTGCGGATGCTCGCGCAGCCCGCCGATGTCGCCTCTCCCTCGATCGCTGCCGAAGTGGGTGGCCTGATCGACGAGACGCATGTCGACGGCATCATCCTGTCCTCGCCGGTCACCGACTGCGCGCCGGTGCTGGCGGAACTCGAGCGGCGCGGCATCCCGTTCGTCCGCATATCACCGGGCACCAATCATGCGCTGACGTCGTCGGTCTACATGGACGACGTGCAGGCGGCGGACGACATGACCACGCATCTGATCAACCTCGGCCACCGGGTCATCGGGTTCATCGTCGGCCATCCGAACCATATGGCGAGCGAACAGCGCTTGTTCGGCTATCGCCGCGCCCTCGACCGGGCGGGGATCGGCTACGAACCGGGCCTCGTCCACCCGGGCGAGTTCGACTTTACCAGCGGCGTGACCGCCGCCCATGCGCTGCTGGCCTATCCGCGCCGCCCCACGGCCATCTTTGCGTCTAACGACGACATGGCGGCAGGCGTACTGACGGTCGCACACAGCAAGGGGATGAGCCTCCCCGACGACCTTTCGGTTGCGGGCTTCGACGATACGCCCCTCGCCCAGCTCGTCTGGCCGCCGCTCACGACGATTCGCCAACCGACCCGCGATCTGGCCTTCGCAGCCGCCAATCTGTTGTTCGAAAAGGTCGACGGCGTCGAACACCGCCGCCTGCAGCATGAACTGATCGAGCGGGCAAGCACCGCACGCGTGGGTTGACCGCCCCCCCGGTCACGGTCGTATAAGATAGCGTTGTCATACGCCGGAGCCGTAAAGAAAATGAGTAACCTTTCCCCTGTTCCCACGACGCGACTGCTCGGAAAGAGCGGGATCGTCATTTCATCGATGGCCTGGGGAATGTGGCGCTTCGCCGGACGTAGCGTTACCGAGGCACGGGCGCTCGTGGAAGCTGCCCTCGACTGCGGTATCACCCTTCTCGATACTGCCGACATCTACGGTTTCAATGGCAACGACGGGTTTGGCGACGCCGAGGCGCTGCTGGGCCAGGTCTTGGCGGAAGCTCCGTCGCTGCGCGACCGTATGGTCCTCGCCACCAAGGGAGGGATAATGCCGCCGCTGCCTTATGACAGCTCCCCAGCCTATCTCGAGGCGGCGCTCGACGTGTCGCTCCGGCGCATGGGCGTCCCGCGCGTCGATCTGTACCAGATCCACCGCCCCGACATTCTGACTCACCCGCACGAGATCGCCCGCTTCGCCGAAAAGGCCTATGCCCTTGGCAAAATCGCAGCGTTCGGCGTGTCAAACATGACGCCCGCGCAGACGTCGGCACTCCTGTCGTTCATGCCACGCGAACTGCCGCTGTCGACAATCCAGCCGGAACTGTCGCCGCTGTGCCTCGACACCATCACCGATGGCACGCTCGACCTTGCCCTCCAGCATAACGTCGCCGTTCTCGCCTGGTCGCCTCTT
>JANMJZ010000162.1:0-8220 GCA_031371635.1 Sphingomonadales bacterium
GCCTTGACTTTGGCCCCTTCGGTGTTGATGTTCGGGAAAGGGAAGGTCAGGTCCGGCTGAATGGTCGCAGCCGCGATCGTGGCAGGCGGGGTAGCCGCGAATGCGACGATACGGGCAGCACTTGCCGGGCTGGCAGGGGAAAGTGGTTTGCGCTTCGTGGCACCCCCGCTGTGGCTATGCACCGACAATGCGGCCATGATCGGATGGGCGGGCGCAGAGCGATTTGCCCTTGGCCTGACGGACGGGCTCGACATACTTGCCCGTCCGCGCTGGCCACTCGATCCCGAAGCCGAAACCGTGCGCGGTGCCGGCGTGAAAGCATGAGGCGAGTTACATGAGAATCGGGGTCATCGGTGCCGGTGCCTGGGGCACGGCGCTGGCGCAACTTGCGGCAGCCGAGAACGAGCCGGTGCTCCTGTGGGCGCTCGAGCCCGAAGTCGTCAGCGCGGTTAACCTCGCGCATGAGAACAGGCTGTTTCTGCCCGGGATTCCGCTGTCGCCCTCGATCGAGGCGACGGCAGACCTGGGCCGTATGGACAGCTGCGATGCCATTCTGGTTGCCGTTCCCGCGCAATATCTGGCCCGCGCGCTGGCGCGCACACCGGTCGGTCCGCGGGCACTGGTGCTGTGTGCCAAGGGAATCGAAGCCTCTACAGGCCGACTGATGACCGAGGTTGCCGCGGCGCTTCACCCGCGCGCGCCGATTGCCGTCCTTTCAGGACCGACCTTTGCCGCAGAGGTTGCCGCCGGCAAGCCGACGGCCGTCACGCTGGCGACGACCGACGAACAATGCGGTCGCGCGCTGATTCAGCGTCTGGCACGTCCCCATTTTCGCCCCTACGCGTCGAACGATGTGATCGGCGCGGAAATCGGCGGTGCGGTGAAGAACGTCATGGCAATAGCATGCGGTGTGATCGCGGGCCTCAAGCTCGGCGAGAATGCCCGCGCCGCGATTATTGCACGCGGCTTCGCTGAAATGACCCGTTTCGGCGTGGCGCGTGGCGGACGCGCGGACACGATCGCCGGCCTGTCCGGTCTGGGCGACCTGGTGCTGACCTGTTCATCGACTCAGTCCCGCAATTTCTCCTTTGGCGAGGCACTTGGTAAAGGCACGCGGGCGGACGAACTCATCGGCGTCGATCTGACCGTTGCAGAAGGCGCTTTCACGGCACCGGTGCTGGCCCGAGAAGCCGACCGGCTGGGCGTCGACATGCCGATCGTCGAGGCCGTGCGGACCCTTATCGAGGATGGGCGCGACGCGCGCTCGGTCGTCGCGACATTACTCGCCCGCCCCCTGCGCGGCGAAGGCAGCTGACCCCTTCAAAAATCCCAGGCGATCCCCTTGTGCTCCCAGTCGTTGTACCGGGTGGGCTCGAGCTCGTCCTTGCCGCCGAATTCGGGCTGGGGCGCGATTTCCCGAGGCTCGGGTATCGGCGGGCTCTTGGAAAGATACTCGGGGGGGCGGACATGATCGGGACGATTGGACATGAGGGAGGATATAGGTGAGCAGTTCGCCGTCTGAAACCCCGCTGGACGGCTCGTCCGGCATGACGAGCGGGCTGCCCGCCCGCCGGGCCGCACTCGGCATGATCGATGCCGTCCTGCGTCGCGGTCAGCGATTCGATGGCCTGAAGATTCAGGGCCTAGCGCCATCGGACGAGGGGCTGGCACGCGCGATTGCGGGCGAAGTGCTCCGCCGCCTCCCCGATCTGGACGCACTGATCGACTCTGCAACTGCCCAGCCGCTACCGGGTGACGCCAAGGCGCGCACTGTACTGCGCATCGCGCTTGTTCAGACACTTGTGCTCGGCACTCCTGCCCATGCGGCGATCGCGACGGCGCTGCCGATGATTGAGGGCGGGCCGAAACGTCTCGTCCACGGCGTGTTTGGGACGCTGATGCGGCGCAACGCGTTACTCCCCGAAGTGCCGACCCTGCCGGAAGCCGTGCGCGCCCGATGGGGCGCGGCCTGGGGATACACCATGCTGGGCGATGCCGCCCGGGCGCTTGCCGCCCCGCCGCCGCTCGACCTGACCTTGCGGGACGCGCAAGACGACGGCAGCGTAGGTGGCGAGCAGATCTGGATCGGCCAACGCCGCCTGCCGCGTGGCCACAACGTCGCCGACCTGCCCGGCTTTGCCGAGGGAAACTGGTGGGTGCAGAACATCGCTGCGGCCATTCCGGCCCGCCTTTTGGGCAATGGCGCCGGGCGGACGGTGCTGGACCTGTGCGCGGCTCCTGGGGGGAAAACCATGCAGCTGGCCGCTGCCGGCTGGCGGGTCCTGGCTGTAGAACAGCACGCCAAGCGGGCCGAGCGCCTGCGCGAAAACCTGATGCGCACGAAGCTGAATGCCGAAATCGCGATAAGCGACGTCATGGCGTGGGAACCAACCGCGCCCGGCGATGCTATCCTGCTCGATGCACCGTGCAGTGCGACAGGTATTTTCGCGCGGCATCCAGACGTCATCCACCGTATCGGACCGAAGGACATTGCCGCCCTCGCCGGCTTGCAGACGCGCATGCTGGCACGTGCCGCTGAATGGCTCACCCCTGCCGGACGGCTCGTCTACGCGACCTGTTCGCTCGAACCCGAAGAGGGAGAAAAAATCGTTTCGGAAAGCAGCCTTGTCATCGACCCCGTGGCGCCGTCGGAGCTGCCGCCGGGGATCAGCCCTGCGGCGGAGGGCTGGGTTCGCGTCCTGCCGGTTCCGGGCCGCGACGGTTTTTTTATCGCCAGGCTGAAACGCGCCTGAAACGACTGCGGCGCTGTTGCCGCTCCCGAATCGGGGGGTTAAGGCCCTGCCATGCAGCACCCCCTTCGTATCGCCCCGTCGATCCTTAGCGCCGATTTTTCCCGGCTCGGCGAAGAAGTTCGCGCGATTGAGGCTGCCGGTGCCGACTGGGTGCATGTCGACGTAATGGATGGACATTTCGTGCCCAATATCACGATCGGCCCCATGGTGGTCAAAGCGCTGCGCCCGCACACTACCCTGCCCCTCGACGTCCACCTGATGATTTCGCCTGTCGATCCCTTCCTCGACGCATTCGCCGAGGCCGGTGCCGACATCATCACCATACATCCCGAGGCAGGAGCCCATGTGCATCGTTCGGTGCAAAGGGTGAAGGCGCTGGGCAAGCTGGCCGGCGTCTCGCTCAACCCCGGCACACCAGCCAAGATGCTCGACTATCTGATCGATACCGTCGATCTAATTCTCGTGATGAGCGTCAACCCCGGGTTTGGCGGCCAGAGCTTCATCGACAGCCAGCTCAAGAAAATATCCGCCATACGAAAGATGATCGATGGGACGGGCCGCGACATTCGGCTGGAAGTCGATGGGGGCGTCGACGCCGGAAACGTGGGACGCATCTACGCCGCGGGCGCCGATGTGGTCGTCGCCGGCACGGCAACCTTCCGGGGCGGCGCTGCGCACTATGCGGAGAATATTTCCAGGCTGAGAGCCGGGGCAGCAGCCGACGGATGAGCGAGAGCGATCCCAGTCCCCTGCTGAATGACGAGGCGGTCCAAAGCGAGATCGAGGCCGGCAAGCGTCTCGTGCGCGCCGGTGACCGTGGCCTGTCGCTCGGTGAACGGCTTGCCAACGGACTGTACCGGCTGACGTGGCGGACGCCGCTTCACGGACTGCGGCTCAATGGACGCTACCCGCTGAAGCTGCTTGCCGTTCCGCAAGACCCCCTCCCGGGCAACCCGGAAGCGGGCCGCCAGCTCGTCGAAGGCGTCATGTGCAAGGGCCGCGAGCACTGCGCCTCAACCGACATCGATTTCATCGGTACCGGTCAGTCGCTCGCTCTTTCGACGTATATCGAACGCTTCGCCTGGCTTCGGGACCTTGCCGCAGGGGTCAGCCGGACTGAAGGCGCCCCGGTCGCCGAAGGGTTGATGCGGGTCTGGCTTGAGCGTCACGGCAATCACGTCAGCGACCCTGCCTGGTCGCCCGACCGGGTAGGCTGGCGTACCCTGTTCTGGGCCACCCATGCGCCGCTCATACTTTCGTCGGCCGATCTTGTGTATCGCAGCGCGGTGCTCAACGCTTTTGCCCGCGGTGCCCGTCACCTGGACCGTGGTGCGGACCGCGCGCCGGTCGGCCTCGCACGCATTGCCGCGTGGAGCGGGATTGTCGCCGCCGGGTTGCTGATACCGGGCGGCGACCCGCGCCGCGCCTTTGGCGAAGCTGGACTTGCTCGCGCCCTTGCCTCGGGGATGAGCGCCGATGGCGGCATCGTTACCCGGGCGCCGGGCGACCAGATCGACGTAATCGAGCTGCTCGCGATGCTCTCATCAGTTTATGACGTGCGCCGCGTCGAATGGCCAGAGGCGGTGCAGACCGCGCTGGAGCGCGCAGTAGCTGCGCTGATCGGCGTCCAGATGGGCGATGGCGCCTTGTCGAGCTGGCAGGGGACAGGGCCGATACCCGCCGCCCGGATCGAGGCGATCGTCGCGGCGTCCGGCGTCAGGACCAGACCGCTGCGACGCGCGCGCGACTGGGGCTATCAGCGCATGGCGGGCGGCAGCACCGTCGTCGTTGCTGACATGGCACCACCGCCACCGAGCCGCATTGCAAAGGGTGGGTGCGCCTCGACACTGGCATTCGAACTTTCGGACGGTGTACAGCGACTCATCGTCAATTGTGGCAACACCGGCGGAACGCTGGCAATCGCGCCAGAACTCGCCAAGGCGCTGCGCACGACGGCGGCTCATTCGACGCTGACGCTCGGCGACAGCAATTCGACGGCCATACACGCCGATGGTGCGCTTGGCGCGGGCGTAGGATCGGTCGAAGTCGACCGCGAAGAGCTCGAAGGCGGTAGCCGGATCGACGCCAGCCATGACGGCTATGCCCGCCGCTTCGGCCTGCTGCACAAACGCACGCTGGCGCTGTCGGCGACGGGGCGGGAGCTGCGCGGTGAGGACGCGCTGCTGCCTGCGCCCAAGCGGCGCAAGGTGGCCACCGTGCCCTTCGCGATCCGCTTTCACCTGGCCCCCGGCGTCGAAGTTACACCCACGGCCGACGGGCAGGCGGCTTTGCTGCGCATCGCTCATGGCCCCTTGTGGCAATTCCGCTGCCGCGGCGGCACATTGTCGATCGAGGATTCGCTCTGGCTGGATGCAGACGGACGTCCCCATGCGACCGTGCAGTTCGTCGTCGAGGGAGAGGCGCCGCCCGGCGGGACGAGCGTTGCCTGGCTGCTGAAGCGGGCGGGATAGACTTCGCGTCGCCCGGCGGAGGCCGGGCCGCCCGCGATAGAGGCACCAGAAAGAACGCGGCTCCGACCTCCGGCGGGGCGACGGGAAGATAAATGACCACGATCAAGATCAAGCGCGCACTGCTCTCCGTTTCGGACAAGACCGGGCTGGTAGAACTGGGAACAGCGCTTGCCGCGCAGAGCGTCGAACTCGTATCGACCGGCGGCACGGCCAAAGCGCTGCGTGAAGCCGGCCTGACAGTACGTGACGTGTCGGACCTGACCGGCTTTCCGGAAATGATGGATGGGCGGGTCAAGACGCTGCACCCATTCATTCACGGCGGCCTGCTAGCAGTGCGCGACAACCCCGAGCACATCGCTGCCATGAACGCGCACGCTATCGGCGCGATCGATCTGGTCGTCGTCAACCTATATCCCTTCGCAGAGACGGTCACTCGTGGCGCCGACCGGGACGAGGTCATCGAGAACATCGACATCGGCGGCCCGTCGATGGTGCGCTCCGCTGCCAAAAACCATGCTCACGTTGCGATCGTGACCGATCCCCGGGATTATGCGCTGGTCGCCTCAGGCGAGACCACGCTGGAGCAACGCAAGCGCTTTGCCGCCAAGGCCTATGCGCTGACCGCTCAGTACGACTCGACGATTGCTGCCTGGTTTGCCTTTGCCGACCAGAAGGAGCTGTTTCCGCAAACTGTCGCCATCCCGCTACGCCTCGAGCAGGAGTTACGCTATGGCGAGAATCCTCACCAGCGCGCGGCACTTTACGTACCCGCCGGTCCCGCCACAAAGGGGATCGCGCAGGCCGAGCAGGTGCAGGGCAAGGCCCTGAGCTACAATAATTACAACGATGCGGATGCGGCGCTCGAACTGGTTGCAGAATTTGCCGGCGGCGAGCCGACAGTGGTGATCGTCAAGCACGCCAACCCCTGCGGCGTTGCCAGCGCGGCGACGTTGATCGACGCCTATCGCGCGGCGTTTGCGTGTGACAGCGTTTCTGCCTTCGGCGGCATCATCGCCTGCAACCGCCCCCTCGACGGCCCTACAGCCGAAGCGATTGCCGAGATCTTCACCGAGGTTGTCGTGGCGCCCGATGCCGATGACGCCGCCCGCGCCGTTTTCGCCCGCAAGAAGAATTTGCGGCTGTTGCTGACCGGCGACCTGCCCGACGCGCAGCGGGCAGGCCTTACCCTGAAATCCATCGCGGGCGGCTATCTGTTGCAGTCGCGGGACACCGGTGTGCTCACCGACGACATGCTGAGGGTGGTGACAAAGCGCCAGCCGACCGTACAGGAACTCACCGACGCACGCTTCGCCTGGATCGTCGCCAAGCACGTCAAGTCGAACGCCATCGTCTATGCACGGAACGGCACCACGGCCGGCGTCGGCGCGGGACAGATGAACCGCCTCGAATCGGCGCGTATTGCCGCTTGGAAAGCCAAGGATGCAGCCGGCAAGGCCGGTTGGCCAGAACCGCTGACGATTGGGTCTGCGGTCGCGTCGGACGCGTTTTTTCCATTTGCCGACGGGCTAGTTGCCGCCGTCGAGGCGGGCGCGACCTGTGTCATCCAGCCCGGGGGCTCGATTCGTGACGATGAAGTGATCGCGGCAGCCGACAACGCGGGGCTGGCAATGATCTTCACCGGCATGCGCCATTTCCGGCACTAGCGGCTAGCCGACGAATGCGCGCTCGATGACGTAATGTCCCGGCTTTGAATTGGCGCCTTCGCTGAAACCAAGCCCGTCGAAGCGAGCGGCGAAATCCTTGATCATCGCCATCGAGCCGCACATCATCACGCGATCGGTTTCGGGGTCGAAATGTGAAGGTCCATCGACACCTTCGAACAGCTTGCCGGATTCGATCAGGTCGCCGATACGCCCCTTGTTGCGAAAGTCGTCGCGCGTGACGGTCGGGATGTAGTGGAACTGGCTTGCCGCCTGTTCGCTGACGAGCGGATCGTCCGCCAGTCGCGCCTCGAGCATCTCTCGATAGGCGAGGTCGATTACCCGGCGCGTCGAATGCACGACGATCAGCTGGTCGAACCGGTCATAGATTTCGGGTTCGCGGGCAACGCTCATGAATGGCGCGAGGCCCGTGCCGGTCGCAAGCATGAACAGCCGCTTTCCCGGTAGCAGCGCATCCGCCACGAGCGTGCCCGTGGGTTTCTTGCCGAGCAGGACCTGGTCTCCGGGAACGATCTTTTGCAGGCGCGAGGTCAGCGGCCCGTCGGCGACCTTGATGGAGAGAAATTCGAGCTCCTCGTCCCAGGTCGGCGAGGCCATAGAATAGGCGCGCAACAGGGGTTTGTCCCCGTTCATCAGGCCGAGCATGATGAATTCGCCCGCGCTGAAGCGAAAGCTCGGCGGGCGGGTCATGCGAAACGAGAAGAGAAACTCGTCCCAGTGGGTTACCGACGTCACGGTTTCGCCGGTCAGATTGGCAGGTATGGTCATTGATTCGCTATGCGCGACGATTTGCTGCGGTGCAATCAGGGCGTGACGGCGGTCCGCCGGAACAACACGCGATCTTCCTCTTCGAAGGCGAAGCGCCAGATGATCCAGGCGTAGATTGCCAGCATGCCCGGCACGCCGATCAGCAGTTCGCACCATTCCGGCGTTGCCGTGGCAAAGCCACCGAAGCCGGCCGCCACCGCCGCTGCCCGAAGCAGGGGCCAGCGCCAGATCGACACCCGTGTCTCAAGTAACCGGCTTACCAGAATGGCTTTGGCGAGAGCCGACGCACCAAGCGAAATCGCCAGCGCCGCTGCCGGTCCCATGGCAACGAGGTTGGGCTTGAGTCCCTCTGCCTGCGCGATGCCGATGAATACGAAACTGAGCGCGATCTGCAGGGCAATTGCTGCAAGTGAAATCACAAGGTTGCGGTGTCGGGCGATATAGACGAGCGCTGCCTCGCTCTCCTCGGCCGTCGGCGCCAGCACCTCGGCCACCATCTGCTGCGCCAGGACGCCGTTACCGCCGACTAAGACGCCGGCCTTCGGA
>JANMJZ010000177.1:0-1664 GCA_031371635.1 Sphingomonadales bacterium
CGTCACGCCGCTCGTAGCGGTCGCCCTCATCATGCCGATCGCTGCGATACGACTGTTCATACCCGTCGCGGCGGTATTCCTGCGCAGCTGCTGGCACTGCGCTAACGCCTGCAATCGCCGCACTGGCGACGGCCAAGCTCAAGGTTATTTTCTTCAGCACGACACGTCTCCTTGAGAACCCACTCAATGACGACGGTTTGGAGCAATGGCGGTGTCGCGACACTGAACGCGACTGTAGTCGGACGTTCAGTATCGCAGTGAGAGCCAGCCCGAACTTGGACCGGGTTATCGCCCGCGAGATTTTAGTCGATTTTGCGGATTGTTTCGTCGAGTCGGGCGACCTGAATACCCATTTTGCGGATACTCATCCGGTTGATTGCCACGCGACCGCCGGGCTGCAGGTAGAGCCATTGTTCCGCCATTAGCCCGCCTCTAAGCTTGAGCTCGAGATGCAGACAGTTGCCGGACACGTTGCCTCGAATCGGCGCCGTGGCCCCTGTCAAAGATCCACCGTAGCGATCATCGCCTAGAGCAGAGATTGACCATGTTCGACGCGCCGCCGGCTTGCCCTCCTGCTCAACGATTTGGTTCAGAAATAATTCTCGCGATGCTCCGATTGTGCCGCTTCCGTGAACGTGGACTGTGCGCGCTTGCCGTAAGATGACTTTGAGTCTCCCAGTGCCTTCGGTGCGTCCAGAAAAGAACGCCGCAACGTCAAAATGCGGTGTCGCCGACGCTAATCTGTCCGGCCTTGCGTCTGCAGGCCCTGACCCGAGGGAAACCATTACCCCAACAACGAGAAGCCGCTTCATAAAGGCGCTCCCACAGTGCCACCGATCAGCGCCGTGATTGCCAAAGCCAGCGCACCCCAGAAGACGACATGCACAATTGATTTATTCGAGGGCGCACCATCGGCCCGCGCGTCGGCGATGCCGAGCAGCACTACGCCGTCAAGCCGCGTCGCCGTTACGACAGCACATAGCCGGCCGATCATGTTGCCGACGTGACGCTCGCTAATGTGCGACGACTGTTTCAGCATCGGGGCCGATGTCCTTCTTCTCAGCGCGCTGCTCGACCCACTCATAAAGCGCAGGCAGCAACACCAACGTCAGCAGCGTCGATGTAATAATCCCCCCGATAACGACCGTCGCGAGCGGACGTTGCACTTCAGCCCCGGCTCCCGTGGCAATTGCCATGGGCACAAAACCGAAACTGGCAACAAGCGCGGTCGAGAGCACAGGCCGCAACCGGTCGCGCGCGCCTTCGGATACGGCATCGACAAGCGACTTTCCGTGACGTCGAAGTTCGTTAAGGTGATCTACCAGTACCAGCCCATTGAGCATCGCCACACCCGAAAGCGCGATGAACCCGATGGCCGCCGTGATCGAAAAAGGCATGCCGCGCAGCGCGAGCGCAAGTACGCCGCCGGTGACGGCAAATGGGATCCCTGAATACACAATTGCCGCTTGGCGGACGCTGCCGAGCGCAAAATACACCAGCACGAAGATCAAGATCAGTGTCGAGGGAACGACGATCAGCAGACGGGCACGCGCCGCCTCCAATTGCTTGAACTGCCCCCCGAACGAGATCGTATAGCCCTCAGGCAGGTGAACCTGTTGGGCAATCTTTGCGCGCGCGTTAGCCACATAACCCTCAACGTCGCG
>JANMJZ010000184.1:0-18832 GCA_031371635.1 Sphingomonadales bacterium
ATTGAGCGTCGTGACACGGGCGACATTAAGAAACTGTTGAGCTGTTCAAATCTTGATGCGGGGCCGGCGCCGGAGAACCACGTAAAGTGCGCCCGCCCCTCCATGCCTGGCGTGCGCTGGCCGGATGGCAGCGATCCGGCCTGCAAAGGGCGCGCCTTGCAACCAGTCGGTAATCGAGGCGCGGATGATTCCGCGCAGGGGCCGGTCGAGCCTGGTGGTCCCCGGAGCGGGTGGGCGACCCGTGACGATCACGACGAGGCGATCCCCGGCGGCAAGCGCCCCCTCGAGCGCGAAAATTACCCGGTCATGGGCCTGGGCAAGTGTCGATCCATGAAGATCGATAATGCGGTCGGGCACGACCCTTCCGCCCTTGAGATCGCGATCCCACTTTCCGTCCAGCGTAGCGAATTGGGTCCGTGCGTAGCCGGTCGCCGGGCGCTCAGGTGCTTCGGCCTTCGGTGAGGCTGGCGCCAACTTCCGGGCCGGAGATGGAGCGGCTGCAAGCGATGCCTCTTTCAGACCACCGCCGGCTTCCCGGATATCGGCAGTCACGCGTCGCCACAGCGCGCGCTCTTCAGGGCTGAGGACGCGCCGCATCTACCTTTGCCGCGCTCAATCGGGCGAGCGTGCCGCGCGGAACCAGAATGAATGCCGTTCCTCGCCCCGACATGCCCCCCGCAATCCTCCGTGCCTCGTCTCCGGCACCCCAGAAAGTGTCGAAGCGATTTGCTCCCTTGATCGCGCCGCCGGTATCCTGCGCAACCCACAGCCCATCCGCCTCCGGCCGGTCGAGGTCCAGCCATATCGGCGCTCCCAACGGCACATATGCCGGATCGGCAGCGACCGAGGTCCGCGCCGCCACGGCAACGCCCATGGCGCCAACGGGCCCTGAGCCGGTAAGCTCGCGAAAGAAGACCCAGCTCTTGTTCTCGCGCATGATCGCACGACCCTCTTCGGGATGGGCGCGCAGCCATGCCATGATGCCTTGCATCGACAATTGCCCCGGCCCCACTAGCCCCCGGTCCCGCATGAGCGCCCCAATGCCGGTATAATCGCGCCCGTTCTGTCCCGCATAACCGATCCGCATGACCGAGCCGTCGGGCAATCTCAGTCGTCCAGACCCCTGAACCTGCAGGAAGAAGAATTCGATCGGATCGGCCGCCCAGGCGATTTCGGGCACGCGCCCGTTCAGCGCGCCTTCCTCAATCGCCGTTCGGTCGAAATAGGGGACGAAAGTGGCGCCAGACAGGCGTCCCCGAATGGTCTTGCCCTTCAAAGCGTCAGAAAACTGGCCAAGGTCGAGTTCGATCAGGTCGGCGGGCTTGCCATATACTGGCACCTCATACCCCGGCCCACGCTGCCGGCTTCCAGCGATTTCGGGCTCGTAATATCCGGTTGCATACGCCTGCCCTGGCTCAAGCTTAAGCGTTTCGAACTGTTGCGCAAAGAACTCTCGCGCGTCGCCGGCCGTGGCTGCGGCGGCGCATGCCGATGACCAATCCTGATTCTGAGTTAGCCCCGACTGATCTTCGCGACGCAGCAGCCCGGGGCAACTCAGCCTGAAGGCAGTCAGCGCACGGCTCGCCTGGTCCGAGGTGATCGAAAGCGTTGCGACGTCCAGACCTGCGACAACGCCCACTGCACGGGCAGTCGCCTTGGGAGGAGCGGCTGCAGGAGAATTTGGCGCAGTGACGGCGGTTTGCGAAGTCACTGCAGGCGCTGCTTTTATAAGAGGCCGATTTTCCGCTGGCGGCACGATTCCGCCCGCGCACGCAGATACGAAGAGCGCCGGGAGCACGACGTGCCCCGCACGCCCAGTCCACATCAGGCCGACTCGTCGGTGTCGGTCAAAATCCAGTTGGGATCGCTGCTCTTGAGCGTGCGGCTGAAAGTCCAAACATCGACCGTCGGCACCGCGTCGGTTAGCGAGCCTGCGACGACCGTTCCATCGGCATCGCGGGTGACGGCAGCAATGTCTGCATTGAATGCAACCGTAATCTTGGCGTCGCGGCCAGAGAGTTCGGCATTGACGATGCGGGCCTTTTCGATCGTGACCAGCCGGTTGTCGAGCACGTGCCCCGCAGTGGTGCGCTGCGCGATCGATTCCGCAAATGCTGCGCGCACGTCGTTGCTGGTCAAGCCCTCAAGCTCGCCAGCGTTACCGGACCAGTAAGCCTCGAGGATCATGCGGTAGGCGGATTTTGCCCCCTCCATGAAACGACCGACGTCGAAAGAGGGCTCTGCGGCCACAATGGCGCGGACACCCGCTGCAGCGCCGTCTTCGAAAACGGAATCCGTGATAGCGACCGGCGCACGAGCGGGTGCCACAAACCCGGGGTTGGACAAGGGCGCCGCATGATCTTCGACGGGCGCCAGCGGTTGTTCATGCCCCGTCCGTTTGCCGAGCACGGCATACAGACGCAACGCGAGAAACCCCGCAACCATTGCCAGAACCACGATTTCGACCATAGCCGACACAACTCACTCCATCGCTTCAGCAGGTTACATAGGCGCGGCAAGCCAACGATTCAAACGCCGATTCGACAGAAGGCGCTTTCAAACACTTCCGGTGGAGTCTTGCGGTCGCCGTTACAGACCTGTAACCGCCGCCCACCTTCATTCATCTGACGAAAGACACACCGAAATGGCCGACGAAGCCGCGCCCGAAACGATCAACCACGAACAGCTGAGCAATGGCGAGGATACGGCACCGCAGGCGGGGCTAATTTCCCAATACGTCAAGGATCTCTCGTTCGAAAATCCAAACGCTCCGGGGGTTTACCAGTGGTCCCGGCAGCCGCAAATCGACATTCAATTCAACATTGCGTCAGGCCAGGTTGGCGAGGACGCTTACGAAGTTGTCCTGAAGGTTGAAGTAAAGGCCGTGGCCGCCGACAAGGTCGCCTTCCAGGTCGAGCTTTCTTACGCCGGCTTCTTTGCACTGCGTAACATTCCGGAGGACCAGCTCCAGCCTTTCCTGCTGGCAGAAGCGCCGCGCATCCTGTTCCCCTTCGCGCGTCGCGTGCTTGCCGATGCGGTTCGTGACGGAGGCTTCCCGCCGCTGCTGCTCGAGCCCATCGATTTCGGCCAGCTGTACATGGCGCAGGCCGAGCAGGCGGGCCAGCTCGATGCGCCGATGGGGCAAGCCTGAACCTCGTTCGCGCCACGGCCTCGATCGGGGGGCTGACACTTGTCAGCCGCGTGCTCGGCATGGTTCGCGACATGCTGATGGCACGTTACGTGGGCGCAGGGTTAGCGTCCGATGCCTTCCTGATTGCGTGGCGCCTGCCGAACCTGTTCCGCGCCCTCTTCGCCGAGGGCGCATTCGCTGCGGTGTTCGTGCCGATGTACAACCGGCGCATGTCCGAAGCCGAGCAGGAAGCGGCAGCTACGGGCCTTGCCGCCGCCAATGCATTCGCCGGACAGGTGCTATCGGTCCTGCTGCCGTTTCTCGTCCTCTTCACAGCGATCATGATGATCGCGGCTGCACCGATCGTGTGGGCCATGACTGGCGGCTTCCCAGACGGCGGTCCTGAAAAGTTCGACCTTTCCGTACATCTGACGCGAATCACCTTTCCCTATCTGGCGCTCATCAGCCTCGTTTCCCTGCTTGGCGGTATCCTCAATTCGCTCAATCGCTTCTGGGTGAACGCCGCCGCGCCCGTGCTTCTCAACGTCGCGATGATCGTCGCAATCCTGTTCTTCCGAGGTAACAGCCAAGCCGGGATTGCTGAAACACAAGCGATTGCCGTCACCGTCGCTGGGGGCCTGCAGCTGCTATGGCTCGTCTGGTCATGCAGGCGCGCGGGTGTGGTCCTGAAACTGTCGCGCCCGCGCTTCTCGCCCGACGTGAGGCGACTGCTCTGGCTGATCGGTCCCGCCGCGCTCGGCCAGGGCGCGATTCAGTTCAACCTGTTGATCTCGACCAGCCTCGCCGCGCGCTTCCTGCCGCAGGGGGCGGTCAGCTACCTCTATTACGCCGACCGGCTCAACCAGTTGCCGCTTGGCCTGATCGGAATTGGCGTCGGAACGGCGATCCTGCCCAGCCTGTCGCGCCAGATCGGCGGCGGCGACACTGCGGCGGCGCGCCACACGCAGAACCGCGCGATGGAGCTTGCGCTGCTGCTTGCCCTGCCAGCTGCAGTCGCACTCGTCGTTTCGGCCGTGCCCCTCGTCCGCGGCGTCTTTCAGCACGGCGCATTCACGGCCGCCGACACCGCAGGCGCGTCGGGCGCGCTTGCGGCCTTTTCGCTCGGCGTGCCCGCCTATGTTCTGATCAAAGTGCTGACCCCCGGATTTTATGCCCGACAGGACACCAAAACTCCGGTTCGGCTTGCGGTCGTGTCTATGCTGGTCAATCTGGCGGGAAACCTCCTCTCGGTGCTCGTGTTCCACGCCGGGTTCGTGGGCATTGCACTGTCGACCGCCCTTGCTGCCTGGGTCAACGTGCTTCTGCTCTATGGCTCGCTCCATCGCCGCGACCACATGCAACTGGACGAGCGGTTCAAGGCCAAGGCCGTGCGTATCGTCGGCGCGAGCGTCGTAATGGGGGCCGCGCTGTTTGCGCTCAACCCTTGGCTCGACCCCTATATGGGCGGCAACTGGCCCGAACGGATCGGCGCTCTGGTTGCCCTTTGCGGCATCGGCGGCGCGGTCTATGGGACTGCGGTCCTGCTGCTTGGCGGGGCCAGCATCGGCGAGTTGCGTCGCCAGTTCTCACGGAAAGCCTGAACCCATGCGCGTCCTTTCGGGCATCCAGCCCACCGGCAATCTCCACCTCGGCAATTACCTGGGCGCGATCCGCAACTGGGTGCGTATGCAGGACGAGGTTGCGGCCAAAGGCGGACAGAGCCTGTATTTTCTCGCCGATCTACATTCTCTGTCTGATCACATGGCGCGCGAGGACCGGCGCGGGGCGCTGCTCGACATGGCGGCGGCACTCGTCGCGTGTGGCATCGACAGCACGAAATCCGTGCTGTTCAATCAGGCACGCGTGCCCGCACACGCAGAACTTTGCTGGCTGCTCAATGGCACTGCGCGGATGGGCTGGCTCAACCGCATGACGCAGTGGAAGGATAAGGCGGGCAAGAACCGCGAAGGCGCAAGCGTAGCGCTGTTCGATTATCCGGTGCTGCAGGCGGCCGATGTGCTGCTCTACCAGACGACGCACGTGCCTGTCGGCGACGATCAGAAGCAACATCTCGAACTGGCGCGCGACATTGCGGTCAAATTCAATGCCGACACCGGACGCGAGGTGTTCACCCTGCCCGAGCCGACCATTCCGCCCGCCGCAGCGCGGATCATGAGCCTGCGCGACGGCAGCGCGAAAATGTCGAAGTCGGACCCGAGCGACATGAGCCGGATCAACCTGACCGACGACGCGGACGCAATCGCCCAGAAGGTCCGCAAGGCCAAGACCGACCCGGAACCCCTGCCGACGGAGGTCGCCGGGCTGGAAGGACGGCCCGAGGCGCGCAACCTAGTGACGATCATGGCAGCACTCGAAGACCGGAGCGCTGACGCAGTGCTCGCCGATTATGGCGACAGCAATTTTGGCCCGTTCAAGGCGGCCCTTGCCGACCGGCTGGTCGCGGACCTGTCGCCGATACGTGAGAGATACCTGGAGCTGAAAGACTCAGGCATGGTCGAGGCAATCCTGATCGACGGCGCTACGCGCGCTACCGCTATCGCCGCGCCGACGCTGGCGGCGGCCTATGACGCGTTGGGGTTGATGCGCGGATAGCGCCTGCAAGTGTACGGCAAGCTGTGAGCCAGGCCCAAGGCGACCATAGGAACTTGTGCAGCCGCCGACCTTGCAATGGCGGCATTCTCCCGCAGGTGATTTTCCGCCAACAGCCTCCCGCCTACTGTCACCGAACCGACGCCAAACCATAACGCCTGTGCCACAACCACTTCGTACCGGCCCCCCACCGAAAGAACCGGTTAATGGGGGAAAAGCCATGTTGCGTCATCTTGCTCTGCGTCATTCCGTTTGTGTGGCTGCTATCTGCACCGCCTTCATTGCGGCTCCGGCTGTGTCGCAAACAGCGGCACCGGCCGACGAGGATGGCGAGGCCAGCTCGATCGTCGTGACTGCCAAGGCGACGCGCTCAGCGACGGCAATTCCACAAAGCGAAATCCAGAAAATCCTACCCGGTGTATCGCCGCTGAAGGCCATCCAGACATTGCCGGGCGTGCTGTACATTACGGCTGATCCCTGGGGCTACAACGAGCAGAACGCGCAGATCTTCATCCATGGCTTTGCTTTCAACCAGCTCGGCTACACGATGGATGGTATTCCGCTGGGTGACCAAAGCTACGGCAATTACAACGGCTTGTCGCCGCAGCGCGCGATCATTTCAGAGAACGTCGGTCGCGTAGTCGTGACGACAGGCGCGGGCGACCTGGGCACGCCATCGAATAGTAATCTGGGCGGCACGGTCGAAACATTTTCATCCGACCCGCGAGCAAAGCTGGGCGTCGATGTCTCCCAGACTTTCGGCAGCTATGATACGTCGCGCACCTACGTGCGGGTTGACAGCGGCAATTTCGGCGGCGGCAGTTCAGCCTATGCCTCAGTCGCACGCCAGCACGCCCGGGCATGGGACTTCAACGGCTATCAAGGCGGTTGGCAGGCGAATGCCAAATACGTCAACGACAGCAGCGTCGGAAAGCTGACCGCCTATTTCGATTACAATGACATGATCCAGCCCAACGAGGATGCAACCACGTTCTTTTTCCCCTCGGCCGGGGGCACGGCGACCGCCGCTCAACTCTACACCCCGTATACCAAGCCGTTCTTCTACCCCGAATTCACGACCTATCGCACAGCCTATCTCAGCGCGTTGGGGAACACGCCTGCGGCAGAGGGCGCCAATTACCGCAATTACTACTCGGACGCGCAGCGCACCGACTACCTGGGCTATCTCAAATTCGAGGCTCGGCTGACGGACAAGGTCAACTGGTCGAACACCGGCTATTTCCATCACAACGACGGCGCGGGTGTCGTTGCGGGGCCGCTGGGCCAGTCGATCACCGTGGCGCAGGCCTATCTCGATCCCAATTATGCAACGATCCCCACCAACTGCCGGTTCAGCGGCAACAACAACGGCGTGCGCCCGGCGGCGTGCACCGGTCTGACCGACGCGCAGGCCGCTGCCGCAGGTTCCGCGCTGGTCGCAGCGACGGGCGGCTCGGGGCTGATCACCCGCACGACCGAGTATCGCATCGATCGCTGGGGCGTGATCTCGGCGCTCGACATCGACCTTGGCGACCACCGTATCGAGCTCGGCGGCTGGTATGAGCGCAACCGCACGACGCAGTGGCGCCGCTGGTACGGCGTCGATGTCAACAAGCCTGGCTCAGCAACGCCGTACATCCGGCCGCTGAGCGTCGCCCAGCCGCTGTTCACGCAGTATCAGGGTGAAGCGAAGATCGAGCAGCTGCAGTTGCACATTCAGGACAGCTGGAAGCCGACCGACCGGTTGAGCATTCAAGCTGGTTTCAAGACGAGCGCGCAATGGGCGACAGGCACCTTCCCCATCCAGCCGCGTGTCGGGTCGCTCGGTGGCACCACGGCGCTCCCACAGGGTTCGATCAATACGAAAAACTGGTTCCTGCCCGCGGTCGGCGCGAGCTTCGACGTCAACGGTACAGAAACAGTCTATTTCAACGTGCAGAAGAACCTGCGTCAGTTTCAAGCCTATCTGGCCGGCGGCGGCGGCCCCTGGTTCACCGGCAGCCAGGCAGCGTTCGACACCTTCGCGACGCAGGGACGGCCCGAGACGAGCTGGACCTATGAAGCCGGCGTCCGCACCAGCCGCAGCTTTTCAGGTCTGCTCACGGGCTTCCAGGGGCAGGTCAACTATTACCATGTCGATTTCAGCGACCGCCTGCTCGCCATTTCCACCAATCCCGGCGGCATCGCCGGTAGCGGCATCACTGGCGGCACGTCGATCCTGGTGAACGTCGGCAACGTGCAGACTGATGGCGTCGATGCGGCGTTTACGTGGCGATTCGGACCACATTTCACGCTCTACAATGCGCTGTCGTACAATCTGTCGAAGTACAAGAACGACTATACGTCGACAGCGACGACGGGCATCGGTGCGGTATCGGCAACCTGCATCGGCGGGTTCGTCGTGACGGGCGGCGTGGTGCCGACCTGCGGCAAACAGCTGCCGGGTACAGCAAAATGGCTCAACAAAACGGTAGCCACGCTGAACCTGGGTATGTTCGAGGCGCAGGTGATCGGCGACTATGTGGGCCGCCGGTTCGCTACCTTTACCAATGACACGAGCGTCGGGTCCTATTTCCTGACGTCGCTGCGGCTGGCGGTGGCAATTCCAACCGAAGTGACGCAGGTCCGCAAAGCGGAGCTCAGCCTCAACGTGACCAATCTGGGCGACATCAAAGGCGTGTCGTCGCTGTCTATCGGTTCGGCAACGAACAGCTATTCGGCCTACCCCATTCCGCCGCGCCAGTTCTTTGTGACTTTCGCGGCTGGATTCTGAAACTGACGTTTGGCGGTGAACCGGCACGTGCCGGTTCACCGCCTCCTGATCGCCGACAGGGTGCACCCCGTGCGCGGTGAAACGAATTCGTTCACCATGCGTTCAAAAGGTGTAGGTCAATCTGCTTCGCAGCTTGTCCGTTAACTGACCGAGGTCGCCATGATCCGCTATCTAAAAGCCTTAGCTCCCGTAGCCATGCTCACCATTGCCGGGTGCGCCGCGCCGTTTCAGGCGCAGGTTTCTCGCTTTCAGCAATTGCCTGCACCGCAGGGCCAGACATTCGCGGTCGTTGCCGACAACCCGCGGCTAGAGGGCGGGCTAGAATTCAGCCAATATGCCGACACTGTTGCCCAGCGGCTGGCAGGGTATGGGTATACTCGAGCTATCGATCCGGCGAGCGCGAACCTGATCGTACGGCTCGATTATCAAGTCGACAAGGGTCGGGACAGGCTACGCACGGTGCCCGGGTTCGGGCCTCGCTTCGGCTATGCCTATGGATGGGGGCCATATCGCCCGTATTGGGGCTTCGGTCGCCGGGCCTGGGTTTATGGGTTCGACGACCCCTTCCTCTACGGCTCGCGTTATGACGAGGTCGAGAGCTACACAGTCTACGAATCCCAGCTCTCGATGAAGATTGAACGTAAGGGTTCGCGCGAACGTGTGTTTGAGGGGACAGCCAAGGCAATGTCATCTGACAATGACCTGACATCGCTGGTACCGAACCTGATCGAAGCAATGTTCACCGGGTTCCCGGGAAATAGCGGACAAACCGTGCGCATTACTGTGGCACCACCGGAGAAACAGGGCCGCCGCTAAGGCGGCCCTGTAAACTGTTATTTCACTAGGGAAGTCGAAGCTGTATTGAAGGTCTTCTGGGTCTTTGTGCCCAGATTCGTAGTTGCACCAACAATCGACACGGCAACGAGCGCAGCGATGAGACCGTATTCGATTGCTGTTGCCCCCTTTTCCTCTGGCCAAAGAAGCAGAGAATCAGTCCTCTTCGGATGTCTTACATCTCGTGGTTTTAACTTGTTGATTAGACCGAACATTCCAAGTCTCCCAAATTTAATTGGCTAAAGCGTCGATCGCTACGCGCGCTTATGAGAGATCGAGCTTAGCGCGTCGGCAGATGCATGCTCGGCACCAGCTAATCGATAGCGTCCGAGAATGTTCTAAGTCGTTGATGATAAAAATTAATTTGAAAACGTATATCAGCTTGGCGAGACGGATGATCGATGGTGCATGTTACTGTCCATCTACTGCGACGCGGGGGCCACCACTTGGTGGTGGCCCCTTAAGTCATTATTTTACAAGCGAAGCTGTAACATTGTTGAACGTCTTGTTGAGTCCGGTTCCGAGACTTGTCATCGCACCAACTGCTGCGACAGCGATAAGTGCAGCAATGAGACCATATTCGATCGCCGTTGCGCCTTTTTCCTGGGTAACCAACCGCCGAGCGATACTTTCACGTGATTCGGTATTGTCTGATCTCTTCAACATTTTGATAAATTTGAACATTGTGCGTCTCCCATTGTCAAGATCTGTTCTTGACTGGGACGTTGTGCTTCAGAAACGTTTCTTGAGACTTAACGTGGCGCTGTCCGCGCAGCTTCGATCAACCCTCGAGCGACCGCAGCAACTGGCGTACGTCGGCGTCTATTTCCGTATCCGCCGCGCGCAACTTTTCGATCTGCTTTACGGCATGGATGACGGTCGTGTGATCGCGCCCGCCGAAGCGCCGCCCGATTTCCGGTAATGATCGGGGCGTCAGTTGCTTCGACAGGTACATAGCGATCTGCCGCGGACGGGCCACGACGCGGGCTCGACGTGCGGAAACCATCTCGGCCTGTCGGATCTTGAAATGCTCCGACACGCGTTTCTGGATCTCATCGATGGTGACTCGCCGCCGCCCGGCGCGGAACAACTCCGCGAGCGTTTCTTCGGCAAAACTCTCGTCGATGTTCCGGTCGTTGAGTGCGGCATAGGCGACAAGGCGGTTGAGGCCGCCTTCGAGCTCGCGAATGTTCGAAGCAATGCGCGCGGCCAGCAAGTCGCGGACCAGCGAGGGAATGATCTGCGGCATCATATTGGCTTTCGCCTCGACGATCGCGCGGCGCAGCGTGTAATCTGCTGGCTGGATATCGACGACAAGGCCCTGGGTAAGGCGAGACAGGATGCGCCCCTCGATACCGTCGAGCTCATGGGGGCTACGATCCGCGCTGATGATCAGCCGGCGTCCACCCCGCATCAGCTCGTCCACCGTGTAGAGGAACTCCTCCTGCGTGGTTTCCTTGCCGGCAATGAACTGAAAATCGTCGATCATCAGCAAGTCGACCGAACGGAGGCGGGCCTTGAAAGCCAGCGTATCCTTGGTCCGCATGGCATGGACGAAATCGACCATGAAGCGCTCCGCCGACATGCACAGCGCACGGGCGTGAGGTTTCCGCGCCATATAGCCGTGACCGATGGCGTGGAGAAGGTGGGTCTTGCCCTGGCCGGTCGGTCCATGGATGAACAGCGGATTGAACCGCATCGGCCCGCCTTCGGCGATTGCTCGCGCGGCGTTATGGGCAATCCGGTTGGCGTCGCCGACAAGGAAGTTGTCGAATGTCAGTCGCGGGTCGAAGCGAAAGCCGGGTTCGGCTACTGCTGACGGCGTCTCCGCGACGGATGCGGCGGTAAAGCTCTGCACGACCTCGCCTTCGTCGGCCAGAATCCGGACGCCCGCCACTTCGGGCAGCCCCGTACGCCAGGCGAGATCGAGCCGGTCGGCGAAGTTCTTCTGAACCCAGTTTGCCATGAAAGCTGACGGCAAGGCGAGAGTGACGGTGCGGTCGATCGCGCAAAAACCGTCATAACGGGTGCGGCCCAGCCATTGATCGAAACTGCGGGCACCGATGTCGCGACGCAGTCCGTCCCGGATTTTAGGCCAGGCAGCGGCTGCACGGTCTTCGAGGCGTGCATCAAGATCATCCCCCAACGTCAACTCGCACCGCCTCCCCACCGCTCGATTTCCGGACGCCGACGACCACGATGCACAACCGCGAAAGGCATCGACCATGAAAAACCTCAAGGGCTTTCCAAGCGATAAGCTACTCTCGAAATGGTTGCGACCAGTGAGTCGCGCTGTCCCTTGGAGAAGTTTTTGAGCGCCGCTGGCCCCTCGCGCAAGACTTCTACAGTTAAAAAAAGTGAAATAATCCAGCTTGACGGCTAGGACTCACGCGAAAGCGCCAAATTCGATTTAAGCCCCTGAATTGCAGCGATTTTTGCCAGGAGAAGCGTCATAGCTTCCGCCGAATCGGCGGAAAAGCTGACTTTTTATTGTCACATATTATTAACGAAGAAAGGCCCGCAGGCTCAATCGCCAGCGGGCCTTGTCGTCTTGCCGGTCCCAAATCGGGACAGATATGTTAACCGAGTGCGGCGACCCGCTTCGTCAGGCGCGCAAACTTCCGCGAGGCGGTGTTCTTGTGCATCACGCCCTTGGCCACGCCGCGTGCCATTTCCGGCTGCGCCGCAGCGAGAGCAGCTGCGGCAGCAGCCTTGTCGCCGTCGACCAAAGCCAGCTCCACCTTTTTGACAAAGGTCCGAATGCGGCCGACGCGTGCGCCGTTCACTTCGGCACGACGGTCGTTGCGACGGATGCGCTTTTTTGCCTGGGGCGTATTCGCCATGAAGTCCTCGATATTTCAATGTCTGGAATGAAGGCGCGGCGCATAGCGAGGAGGGGCGCTTTGGTCAACCTATCGCTGGCACGCCGGACAGGAAAAGGTGGAGCGTCCGCTATCCGTCTGACGGATGACGATTCCCTTGCCGCACGGGCAAGCTTCTCCCTCACGACCATAGACGCGCCATTGCTTCGCGAAATATCCCAGTTGTCCGTCAGGGCGGGCGTAATCGCGCAGCGTCGATCCGCCCGCTTCGATCGCGGCAAGCAAAACGCCGCGGATCGCATCGACCAGCGAATCGAGCCGCTTGTGCGAAACCTTGCCGGCGAGCCTGCGCGGCGAAATGCGCGCCATGTTCAGTGCCTCGCACACATAGATATTGCCGAGCCCGGCTACGATTCGCTGGTCGAGCAGCATGGCCTTGATCGGCGCCGCCCGCCCTTCCAGCCTTGCCGCCAGATACCCGCCGGTCAGGTCGCGACCAAGTGGTTCAGGGCCAAGCGCCGCGAAAGCTGGCCATTCATCGAGCGCCTCGGTCGCAACAAGATCAACTGAACCAAACCGCCGCGCATCATTTAGCGCGAGACGGTGTCCGGCGCCCGTCTCCAGCACCAGATGATCATGCGGACCAAGTTCTTCGGGGTCGACGCGCCATCGCCCCGACATGCCGAGGTGGAAAATCATGGCATCGCCCCGGTCCGTCTCGACGATACCATATTTGGCACGACGCCCCAGCGAAGTGACTCGCGCGCCTGTCAGCCTTTGCCGCAAGTCCGGCGGAAATGCCCGGCGCAGGTCGGCGCGACGCGCGTGGACCGAAGTCAGAACCTGCCCATCGAGAAAAGGCCTGAGGCCGCGGATTGTGGTTTCGACTTCGGGAAGCTCGGGCATCGAAAACCGCTATGCGGCGTTTGCGGGTGCGACAACCCCCCGCTACAGGCGAGTCTATGAGCGAAACAGTATCCTTCGGCTATGAACAGGTCGCACCCGCCGAGAAGACACAGCGCGTCGGCCAGGTTTTCACCAGCGTGGCGCGCAATTACGATCGCATGAACGACGCGATGTCGGGCGGCATGCACCGGCTGTGGAAAGACCGGTTCGTTCGCCGCGTGAAACCGCGCGCCGGGGAATATATCCTCGACATGGCGGGCGGCACCGGCGACATCGCCTTCCGCATGGACAAGGCAGCGGGCGGAGAGGCGCACATCACTGTCGCCGACATCAACCCCGACATGCTGGGCGTGGGTATCGACCGTGCCGCATCACGCGGCATCGACGGGCTGGTGTGGACCGAAGCCAATGCAGAAATCCTGCAGTTCGAGGACAGGAGCTTGGACGCCTATACGATTGCGTTCGGCATCAGGAACGTCACTGATATTCCCAAGGCACTGCGCGAGGCCCACCGCGTGCTGAAACGCGGCGGGCGGTTCTTTTGCCTGGAGTTTTCCACCACGCTGTGGCCGGGCTTTGGAGAGGTCTACGACGCCTATTCCCACAAGCTTGTACCGCAACTGGGCAAGATGATCGCTGGCGATGAGGACAGCTATCGCTACCTGATCGAATCGATCCGCCGCTTCCCCGACATGCCGACCTTCGAAGGCATGATCGCCGGCGCTGGTTTCGTGCAGACGAATGTGGAGCCGATGCTGGGTGGGCTTGTGGCTATCCATAGCGGCTGGAAGATTTGACCCGAGCCTCTACGCATTTATGGCGGCTGCTGAAGTGGGGCCGGACGCTGGCGCGGCATGGCGCGCTGGCGGGGATCGAGCGTGACCCGATCACGCCGCCGCAGGTTCGGCGCATTATCCGCCTGGCCCGCTTTGGCGCGCGCGTGCCGAAGGTGCCGCAATATGCGGAGGCCTTTCAGGCCATCGGTCCTGCCGCAATCAAGCTGGGACAGGCGCTTGCCACGCGGCCCGACCTTGTCGGTGAAGAGGCAGCACACGATCTTCAGCGACTTCAGGATCGGCTACCGGCCCTGCCCTTTCCTGTCATCAAGGCCGCGATCGAACGCGGGCTCGCACGCCCCGTCGAGGAAGTCTTTGCCAGCATCGAGGAATCACCGGTCGGCGCGGCCTCGATCGCGCAAGTGCACCGTGCGGTAACGACCGAGGGCGTCACGGTCGCCATCAAGGTCGTTCGACCCGGTGTGGAAGAAGATTTCGCGGCGGCGCTGGAAACCTATGAATGGGCTGCAGCGCAGCTCGAGATCATCGACGGTGAATTCGCGCGGCTCCGTCCCCGGGCAACCATCGCCACCTTCCGGCAATGGACGCTACGCGAGCTGGACCTGCGGCGCGAAGCAGCATCGGCCTCCGAACTGGCCGAAGGACTGACTGCCGAGCCGGGGTTCCGCATCCCGACCATCGACTGGCGGCGCACGTCGCGTACCGTGCTGACGCTCGAATGGATCGACGGCATAAAGCTGTCGAACATCACGGCGATCGATGCTGCGGGGCACGACCGCAAGGCGCTGGCTCGTACGCTCGTGCGTGGCTTCCTGCGCCAGGCGATCGCCGAAGGCTTCTTCCACGCCGACATGCATCAGGGCAATCTGATGGTGGCCCCCGACGGGGACCTGATCGCCATCGATTTCGGCATCATGGGGCGGCTCGACACACGTGCCCGCCGCTGGCTCGCCGAGATCCTGTTCGGCCTGATCACCGGCAATTACCGGCGAGTCGCCGAAATCCATTTCGAGGCGCAGTATGTGCCCGCACACCACAGTGTCGCCGAGTTCGCGACGGCGCTGCGTTCGGTGGGCGAGCCGATGCGCGGCCAGCCGGTCAAGGACATGTCGGTCGGCAACATGCTCGACAGCCTGTTCGCGATCACGCGCGATTTCGACATGGTGACGCAACCGCACCTGCTGCTGCTGCAAAAGACGATGGTGATGGTCGAAGGCGTGGCGACCGCACTCGACCCCGACGTCAACATGTGGGAAATTGCCGAGCCGGTCGTGCGCGACTGGCTGCGCGGCGAGCTGGGCCCCGAAGCGCTGCTCGCCGACCGCCTCGTCGAGGATGTCCGCACCTTGTCGCGCCTGCCCGAACTCGTCCGCCGGATCGAAGCGCGCTACCCGGCCGAAGGAGGGGCGCCGCCCGCCCCGCCCCTGACGGTGATCGAGCCGGTGCGGCTGTCGTTCGGCTGGCTGGGCTATCTCGCCGTGGCACTGGTCGCGGGCGCGGCTGGCGCCAGCGCGATGGCATGGCTAGGCTGAGCCCATGCAGGGCAAGCGCATCCTCCTGATCATCAGTGGCGGTATCGCCGCGTATAAGACGTGCGAGCTGGTCCGCCTGTTCCGGCGTGCCGACATGCCGGTGCGCTGCGTCCTGACCGAGGCCGGCGCGAAGTTCGTGACGCCCATGACCCTCGCCGCGCTGAGCGAACAGCCCGTGGTCGAGACGCTGTGGGACCTCGAACGCGAATCGAAGATCGGCCATATCGCGCTCAGCCGCGAGGCGGACCTGCTCGTGGTGGCGCCAGCGACCGCCGATATCATGGCGAAGATGGCGCATGGCGCGGCCGACGACCTGGCGACGACGCTGTTACTGGCGACGGACAAGCCCGTTCTCGTGGCGCCCGCGATGAACGTGCGGATGTGGCAACACCCCGCGACGCGCCGCAACGTCGCCCAGCTTCGCGAAGACGGCCTGACCGTGATGGACCCCGATGAGGGCACCATGGCATGCGGCGAGTACGGCCCCGGCCGCCTGCCCCACGTCGACGCGATCTTTTTGGCCGCGCTCGAAATCCTCAAGGCCTAAGTGCACGTCATCGTGACCGCAGGGCCGACGCATGAGCCGATCGACCCCGTGCGCTACATCGCCAATCGATCCTCGGGGAAGCAGGGCTTCGCCGTGGCCGCCGCATTGGCGGCACAGGGCGCGCGAGTCACGCTGATCGCCGGGCCTGTCGCGCTGGAGACGCCCGCTGGCGTGACGCGGGTCGACGTCGAAACGGCGCGCGACATGGCCGCAGCGGTAGACGCCGCCCTTCCCGCAGACGCCGCGATTCTCGTCGCCGCAGTAGCCGACTGGCGGGTCGAGGGCGCGGGCCAGAAGATCAAAAAGGACGGCAGCGGCACACCGCCGGTGCTGCATCTCGTCGAGAACCCGGACATTCTTGCAGGCCTGGCCCGCAGTCCGCAGCGCCCCGGCCTGCTGGTGGGCTTCGCCGCTGAAACGGAGAACGTCATTCCCAACGCCCAGGCCAAGCTGGCGCGCAAGGGCTGTGACTGGATCGTGGCCAACGATGTTTCGGGCGACGTCATGGGTGGTGCCGCGAACACCGTCCATCTGGTTACGGCAACCGGCGTCGAGAGCTGGGCGCGGATGGCGAAGGAAGGAGTCGCCGACAAATTGGCCGCGCGCATTCTTCACACCCTTTCGCCGTAAGATTGTCGCAATTTTCCCCCTGAAATCTGCCAAAGGTCACAAAGTTCACACCTGAAAATCCTGGCGAGCTCGGACTTAGTCGGCTCCGTCACCACCTATGCCCTTCAGGCTCTCACCCGGCACCAGCCGTGAAGCGCCCCCCAATCGTAAAGCTCTCTGGCTGCTGCCTCAACTTCATGTCCGGTGGGGCGATCGCCTTCAATGAAGTTCGGTGGCTGCATTCGATGCAGGTAATGGAAACGACCTGTCTTCGCTGGATTGTCCCTCAAAGCCGCCTGACGGGTATCCACCTAAAACCAGTCATCGCGTGACCCGCCGTAGCGGGTTTGCTAGCACCTCCTGATGCCTTCCATCACACTACCCTTGCTCCGCCTGCCCCACGGCAACGACCTTCCCCTTCCCGCCTATGCCACCGATGGCGCGGCGGGGATGGACGTTGTCGCGGCGGAAGACCTTACCCTTGCGCCGGGCGCGCGCCATGCGGTTGCCACCGGGTTCGCGATGGCGATTCCGGCGGGGTATGAGGTGCAGGTGCGGCCCCGTTCGGGACTGGCGCTCAAACATGGCATTACCTGCCTCAACACGCCCGGCACGATCGACGCAGATTATCGGGGCGAAGTGAAGGTCATCCTCGCCAATTTGGGCAGCGAGCCCTTCGAGATCCGGCGCGGCGACCGGATCGCGCAGCTTGTCCCCGCCCCCGTCCAGCGCGCGACGTTGACCGAGGTCGACAGGCTCGACGACACGGCGCGGGGGACCGGCGGCTTCGGTTCGACCGGCACGAACTGACGTGCTGACCGACGACGAGCTCGCCCGCTATTCGCGTCACATCGTCCTGCGCGAGGTCGGTGGCGCTGGGCAGGTCAAGCTGCGCGGCGCGCACGTTGCCGTCGTCGGTGCCGGCGGTATCGGTGTCCCTGCCCTGCAATATCTGGCCGCCGCAGGCGTGGGCGCGCTGACGGTAATCGACGACGATGTCGTGGGCGTGTCGAACCTGCAGCGACAGGTATTCTATGGCACCGGCGATGTCGGGTCGCCCAAGGCGCTGCTGGCGACGCGACGCCTGTTCGAAATCAATCCGTTCGTTGCAGTGACGCCCGCGATCCAGCGGCTCGACACGAGCAACGCAGAAACCCTGCTCGGAGGCCATGCCGTGGTCGTGGACGGGTCGGACAGCTTTGCCACGCGCCTTTCGGTCGCCGACGCGGCGTGGCGATTGAGAATTCCGCTCGTTTCGGCGGCGATCAACCAGTTCCATGGCCAGCTTGGCACATGGACCGGCTGGTTGCCCGACCAGCCTTGCTATCGCTGCTACGTCGGTGACGCTTTCGATGCCGAGGATTGCGACACTTGCGCCGAGGACGGCGTGCTGGGCGCGATGACTGGCTGGATGGGCAGTCTTGCGGCGCTCGAGGCCATCCGCTCGATCGTCCGATTTGGTGAGGACGTGGCTGGCAAGCTGCACATCATCGATGGTCTGGCGCCCTCGATGCGGACGATCCGCATGCCCAAGGACCCAGGCTGCTCGACGTGCGGCATGCTGGCCAGAGCATGATCCGAGTTGCCGGCGTTAATCGCTTATAAGGCATCTTTGCTTATAAACCGGTCCACGTGGTGGGGACCGCAAATGACCGGATTCACAAATATTTCGCTGAGCCTGGCGACGTATAAGGCGATCGAGGCGCAGCGCTTGTCGTTCAGCGAGAGCCATGACGCGATCATCCGCCGCGCCCTTGCCGAACGTTCCGGCCGACGCGCACGGGCCGCTGGACGCGTTGCCGCGCCGGGACGCGGCGCACCACGGCGACGTGGCCGGGTACGCGTCACCCTGTTCGGGCGCGAGCAGGACGTCCTCAACCTTCGGGACGCCTATCTGGTTATCCTGACGACATTGATCCGGCACAAGGCGCCGTTGCTGACACTCTTGGCTACGCACGGCAGCGCCCGGCGGCGCTGGGTTGCGCGCTCCCCCGAAGCCCTGTTCGTGAGCGCACCGCACCTCGCCGCGGAACATGCGCACCAGATTGCGCCGGACTGGTTCGTCGACACAAATGTCTCGCGCGCGCAGATCATGTCGCGGCTGACCGTAGCGGCCGGGCTTGCCGGCTGTCGGTTCGGCGAGGACGTCGCCCTTCTAGAGGAGTAGGGTGCCGGCCCGGCCCGCCCGGCCCGATCCTTAGCCCTTTGCCGCCGCTTTCTTTGCCGGGGTTTTCCTGGCGGCTGCCTTTTTTGCGGGGGCCTTTTTCGCGGG
>JANMJZ010000116.1:0-5296 GCA_031371635.1 Sphingomonadales bacterium
CCTTTGCATAGCCGAGGCCAATGCCGGAAGTAGACCCGGTGACGAGCGCGGTCTTGCCTTTCAGAAACATCCATACCTCCTATTTGACAGCCCAGGCGGCAATCGCCGGCGCCTGTCGCTGGCGCAGGCCCGCGCGGTAATTGATCACGGCAACGGTGACCTCGGCGGGCTTGCGTGAACCGGCCGGCAAGGCCTTTTCCGCATAGGCCGTCACCCGGGCCGCAAGCGCAGGGTCGCTGGCGGAGGCAGGCAGGCCGACAATAAAGGCTGCGCGTGTCGTCGTTTCGAGGAAGCGACTGATCTGTTCGTCATGCGCCACCGCCCAGTCGAACGCCATGGCCGGATGCTCGCTGGAAACGGCCTGAATCACGTTGCCGCGCATTGGCACCGGAATCTCGTCGGTCAGCGTGAGGTCGAGCGCCCTTTGCGCCAGTGCCGGATCGCGCACGGCACCCAGGTTGATGTAGAGATTTTGCCGCGCAACAGGGCTGTTCTCTGTCCGCGCCTTTTCGTGCAGCATTTCCCAGCGCGCTGCGTCTGCCGTGTAAGCGAAGTTGCGCAGCGCCGGCTGCCGGATATACCCGGGTACGGCGTCGGGGGTCTCGAAGCTTAGCCGGGCATAGCGGTCGCCTTCGGCCAGCACTGCTTGTTCGCCGAACTTGCCGAGTACGGGGATGATGCCCTCCCGAAGCGTCGCCAGAGCCGAAGCCTCACCCGGTTTGGCTGTCCAGCCGGTCCGTTCGAGCTGCGGCGCAAGCAGGCGACGGGCCCGCAGGCGGAAGGCGGCCTGCTCGGGTGCGCCCGTCAATGTGCTGTCGATTCCTCGCAGTTGCCCCGCGATCAGGGACCACAAAATCGGGGAGGCATCTGCCGCTACGCCGGAAATCAGCGACAGGTAACGCTCGACCGGCTGGTCGCCACTGTTGCCTAGGCCATAGCCATCGGCGATCAGACCGACCTGATCGTCGATCGAAAGCTTCGCGAAGCTGCCTTGCAGCTTGTCGAGATGTGCAGGCGTGTAGAGCGTCCGGAAATAGGCGCTCTGCCCCTGATTGACCACGGTCAGTCCACAGCCCGGCACGCTCGCGCGCGACGGCACGGTCGCAGATCCCGGCGCAATCAGGCGGGTCGGCGCGCCGCCGCCGGCCTGACCGATGGTGACAGGCACGATCCAGTTCTGTGGCTTGCGCGCCCCTTCGTCCAAAGCGAACCGGCCCTGTGTCCAGCTGACCGAGGTGCCGCCGTTTTCGCAGACCGGATCTGCAACCCTGATCAGGGGAACGCCGCCCTGCCGCGTGAAGCTGTCCATCATCGGCTTAACTGGCTGGCCTGAGGCTGTGGCCACTTCTTCCCACAGCTGGTCGGTGACCGTGTTCCCGTATTTGTACTTCGCCATGTAGTGGCGCACCCCGGTGCGGAATGCATCTGGGCCGACGGCCGCTTCGAGCATCCGGATCACTGCTTCGCCCTTGCGATACGTGATGTCGTCGAATGCCTGGCTGATCTGGTCAGGCGTTTCGACATGCTGAATGATCGGGTGGGTCGTGACGCGCGCATCACGCGCCATCGCGCTCTGCCGGTCGAAGGCCATCGTCTGTGTCAGCGCGCCCCATTCGGGGTTCAGGTCGTTGGCGGTCTTCGACGCCATCCATGACGCGAAACCCTCGTTGAGCCAGAGATCGTCCCACCATGACATGGTCACCAGGTCGCCGAACCACTGGTGTGCCATTTCGTGCGCCACGACGTTGAAAATGTCCTGCTTCTGGCTTTCGGTCGTGAGCTTGGGATCTTGCAGCAAAACGCGTTCGAAATAAAAGATCGCGCCCCAGTTTTCCATGGCGCCAAAGAATTGCGACGATCCCGGGCCGGCGATCATGTCCATTTTGGGCAGGGGGTAGGGGGTGCCGAAATAATCGTTGTAGTGGGCCAGGATACGCTTGGCACTTGCCAGCGCATAGTCGCCCTGGTCGACGACGCCCTTGCGCGTGATGACGCCGATCTCAACATTACCCGCCTTCAACGTCTTGCGTTCGACATTGCCCATGCCGAGGAACATCAGATAACTCGACAGGCGGGGCGTGGTCGCGAAATGCCAGATCGTCTTGCCATCCGCGCCCGGTGTCTGTCCGGTAACAGGCATGTTGGAAAAGGCCGTCTGGCCCTTGGGCGCGGCCGCGCTTAACCGGAAGGTCGCCTTGAGCGCAGGCTCGTCCCACAGCGGCGCAAAGCGGCGCGCATCGGGTGCTTCGAACTGCGTCGCCAGCATACGGTTCTTGCTGCCGTCCGTGTTGGTGTAATCGATCGCGAAGAGGCCTGTTGCCGACTGGTTGATCTTGCCGGTCCACGCCATCGACAGGCTGTGCTTCCCCGCTGTCACGGGCTTGGAAAATGTGAACGTGGCCGTTTGCCCGGCAGGGTCGAGTTTAACTGTCGCTGGAATCCGCCCGTCGATCTTGACGTTTCGGATGCTGAGGTCGGCCGCATTCACGGTTATCGTCCGTGTCGGCCTCGCCACCATAATTGCGACACTGCCACTGCCGTTGAAGGTCAGCTTGGTCGCATCGGGATCGATGGTCAGGTCATAGGCTGTCGGCACCACGTCGGCCGGCAGTCGCCCCACCGCAGCATGTGCTGATGTCCCAAGGAGGGAGGCTGCGATCAAAAGACCAGCGATATGTCTGAAATTCATGGGTAATCCTCACACAAGAGCAGATCGCCGACAGCTACGCGATGAAGGGACGCTAATCCCGCCACAGCACCGGGTCTAGCGGGGCGATAGGTCGAAAGCGGCAGTTTTTCCGTCGAGAATGTTGGCGGCGATCAGCCCGGCGTGGCTTATGGTCTCGGCCACTGCGGCGCTTCCTGCCGCCCAATGCTCGGCCATCGTGCGCGCCGAAAACTCATAATCCCGGGCGCCTCCCTCCCATTTGTTCGCGCGGTATATCAACTGGACGATATTGACCGGAAACTCGCGCGCCATTTCGGCAAGCCGGGTGACGTCGGGATCGTCGCGCAGGCCGGCGGGGATCTTGCGCAGCACCCGCCGGATTACCTCGCGCTCCTTGCGCAGCTTGATCATCTGATCGCTGATCTGGCGCGTGCGACTGGAGAAGCGAATCTCCTTTTCGCGCGCCATCACGTCCATGATCGTCCTTGGCCGCGCGGCGCTGGCGGCGAACAGATCGACCTGAAAGACCAGAAGATCGGCCTCCTGCGTATCGAGCACGTGGCTGAGCGGGGTGTTGGACACCAGCCCGCCGTCCCACCAGAGCTTGCCGTCGATCTCTACCGGGGGCAGCCCTGGCGGCAGCGCACCCGACGCCATGATGTGGCGCGCGTCCAGCCGTTCCTTGCGGTTATCGAAATAATGAAAATTGCCGCTTTCGATCTCGACGGCGCCGACCGCGCAGCAAACCGGGCCGTCGTTGAGCAGGTCCCAGTCGATCAAGTCGTCGAGCGTTTTTGCAAGCTGCGACGAGTCGTAAAAGCTCAACGCGTTGGGTGAACCGGGGAAAGCGGCAAAGGGCGGCAGCATGTTCGGCTGAAAGAATCCCGGCACGCCGAAGGTTGCGACAAATGCCGCCGAAGTCTCGTGCAGCCATTCGCGCCCGAAATCCCCGCCCCAGATCGGAAAGGTCGGCAGCGCCGCCGACATGCGGTCCCAGAATTTGCGCAGTGCCTTCACGCGCAGCTCCGGCGGATTGCCGGCAATCAGCGCGGCATTGACCGCGCCGATCGAGATCCCGGCGACCTGGTCGATTTCGATCCCGGCGCCGTCGAGCGCTTCATAGACCCCCGCCTGATACGATCCCAGAGCACCGCCGCCCTGAAGAACGAGCGCTACCTTGTCGGGCAAGGGAAGCGATGCCTTGCGACGACGCAAAGAGGTTGAGTCGATGTCGGCCATAACCTTTCCTGTGCGACGCGTTCAGCGACATTGCAACGATGTTGCGTCCGGTGCATTTCACAGGCGAAACAAGGAGACGGCAATGCGCCTCGATGACGAACAGGAAAGCAGCAACTTCGAGGTTCGCAACGGGGGCGGTTTTAGTCAGGCCGGCTTTGGCGGCGGAGGCGGCCTCGGCCTGCTTGGGATGATTGTGCCGTTCGTTTTTAGCCGCTTTGGCTGTGGCGGTGTCGTCGTACTCGGAATCGTGCTTTTCTTGTTCGGCGGCCTCGGGAGTATAGGCTCCTTAGTGTCGCCGGGAACGCCGACGTCTGCCCCACATGCTCAAACGCCACCGGGTGAACTTACCGAAATTCAACATACCTCGCTGCGCGTTCTTGGTTCAACAGAGCGGCGCTGGACGGAAATCTTTGCGCGGCAGGGCCAGCGCTACACGCCTACAAAGCTCGTCTTCTACAACGGCCGCGATCAGTCTGGTTGCGGTGCGGCGCAGGCGGCGATGGGCCCGTTCTACTGTCCTGCCGATCAGAGCATCTATCTCGACACCGCCTTTTTCGATGAATTAAAGTCCCGCTTTGATGCGCCAGGCGACTTCCCAATCGGCTATGTTATCGCCCATGAGGTGGGACATCACGTACAGGCGCTGACGGGGATCGCCGACAAGGTGCAGGCTGCCCAGCAGCGTGCGTCGCGCACGGACGGCAACGCTCTGCAGGTGGCAATGGAGTTGCAGGCAGATTGCTACGCGGGCGTCTGGGCTGCCAACGACAAAAATTTGCTCGAGCCCGGCGATGTCGAGGAAGGCTTGCGGGCCGCGCAGGCGATCGGCGACGACACGTTGCAGAAAGCGGCAGGGCAGCGGCCCGTGCCGGACAGCTTTACACATGGTTCTTCGGCGCAGCGCCAGCAGTGGCTGCAGCGCGGCCTGCAGAGCGGCGACCCGAAACAATGCGATACGTTTTCGGGAAACTAGCCGCGCGACGTCAGCTTGTTTGCTTCGCCGGACGCGCCATATCAGCAGCCTAGGCGGTGGTCCTGTTCCCGGACGTCTCGCATGATCGGGAGCAGGTGACTTGGCGGCGGACTTCGACGGCAAAGGGCGGGCGGTTCCGAGCGGACGGTTGTCCCGGCTTGGCGTGTTCGGCCGTATGGCGGGCGGTGTTGCGGGCGGTGTGATCTCTGAAGGGGCGCGTCGTCTCGTGGCGGGCGAACGGCCGCAGATGAGCGACCTACTACTGACCCCGGCGAACGTTGCGCGGGTCACCGACCAGCTGTCGAACCTGCGTGGAGCGGCCATGAAGCTCGGGCAGATGATCTCGCTCGATGCGGGCGACATGTTGCCGAAGGAACTGACGGACATTCTCGCCCGCCTGCGCAACCAGGCGTATC
>JANMJZ010000120.1:0-2268 GCA_031371635.1 Sphingomonadales bacterium
CAAGGCTGACGCCGACCATCGCCAGTTTATAAATGGATTTCACGGAACGATCCTCCCCTAGAGGCGATGCAGGCCGGTTGTCGGACCCGTCATTCCAGTCAGGGGGTATGCGCCAAATCGCGGAACGGGAAGGTGCACAGGGGTGTCTACTAGTACATATCGCCGTCGCGATTGTGACGGACGCGTACCGATCCGGCTCGTTGCTGCCGCACAGTCGAGACCCGTTGCGGCCCCGGCCAGGCGCCGCAACGGGTTGTCCGGTCTCGGTGCTTAAGCCGCTTCGTCGGGCGGGCCGAAGCGGAACACGGTCAGCTTGTTGCCGTCGGGATCGCGGAAATAGGCGCCATAGAAGCCATTCGGATCATTGCCGCGAATCCCCGGCGCTCCCTCGTCGGTGCCACCCAGTTCGAGCGCCCTTGCGTGAATCGAATCGACGAGCGCGCGGCTGCCGACCTGGAATCCGGCCATGTTGCCGTTGCCGACCTCGTGCACGCCCTCAAGCGGGATGCCGATCAGCAGCATGCTGCCCGCCTCGCCGCGAAACGAAATCATCGTGTCGCGATCATAGACAAGTTGCGCGCCGGCCATGTCGGCGATGACACGCCAGAATGCCTTGGCGCGCGCCAGATCGCGTGTGCCGAACCGCGTCGTCGAAATCATATGCGTCCCCCCAGCTGTGCCCAGCGTTCGGGCACCATCCATGTATATTCCAGATAATGTCCCAGCCACGGACGGGTATCGAGATAAAGAAATTCAAGCAGGCCGGGGGTGCCGCCACGCAACACGATCGGCCAGGGCTGCGTCGCGACCTTTGCCATCAGCTCGTCCCAGTCGTCGACGCGCTGGCAGCTATGATGGAACACGATGTTGTCCCCGTCGGGCAGGGCATCGCGGTAGAGCGCCAGGACATCGCCTGAGATTGGCTGGATCAGTTCGACCTGCAGATCCTCGACCCAGACGAAGGCGAGCTTCTGGACTCCCGTCCCCTCGCCGTGCGGCGTCCAGATCTGTACCGATACCTGTGTCTCGATCAGCTTCCTGACGTCGGCGCCCTTGCGAAAACCCGCCACAGCCTTGTCGACGTCGCGCGTGACATAGGCGTTCTGGTAATGATGCCCCGTCAGCATGGCTCAGCCCTCCCGTGCGACGTCGTAGCGCGAAAGGTAGCGCTCGAACCCCGCCTCCAGCGTGCTCATCTCCAGCCCGTATGGCGCGAGCTTGTATTCGTGCTTCCCGAATTTTCCCTGCGGATTGTCGTCGAGCCAGGCCTGCATCGCGCCCTCCGCCTCAGGGGTGAAGTCGTCGCCGAGTGCCGCATAAAGCGCGCGCATCGTGCCGATGGGGTCGGTGGTCAGTGCGTCATAATGGACGTCGACCATGCTGCCTTCGCCCAGCCGGTCACGGGCATTCATGATGCGGTTGGCATGCTCGAAGGCCTGGAACGAGCAATTCTCTCCCAGCCATTCGTGGTCGACCTTCCCCGTGAACGCCATTTGCGCCATCGACAGGATCGAGCAAAAGCTGCCCGTGGCGGTGAAGGGGTCGCGGTGCGTCCACACGAATCGGGCATCCGGATACACCTTCAGGATCGTGTCGAGCCACAGGGCATGGCTCGGCATCTTCAGGTTCCAGGTGCCCGGCGCGTCGGCCTGAAGCAGTTGCAGGAACCGCTTATGATATTCATAGGCCGACGTCATGTCGGTGGAGAACATCCAGTCGCGGTAGTTGGGCAGCGTGCCGCGAGACTCCAGCGCGAGGCCCTTCATGTCGTGGATCATGAAGAACATGCACTCGTTCGGGTAGACCGCCGAGTTCCGATAATATTTGCCCATTTCCGGACGTGCGGCGAGCATGGCCTTTTCCGCCGCCAGCTTGGCGAGGGCGCGCGGATCGGTCTTGAGCGTCGCGGTCGTCGCGGGCGGCACGGGTTCGTCGATCTCCCAGGTCAGGGGCGAGCGCCGCGCAGGATCGCAGGCGAGCAGGTTGCTGAGCAGGGTCGTTCCGGTGCGGGGAATGCCGAAGACGAAAAGGGGCCGGTCTACCGGGCGTGCCAGCACCTCGGGGCGCTTGTCGAGATAGTCGGTCGTCCGAAGGCGCGTCGCGAGCAGATCGACAAGATTGCCATGCATGCGGGCATGGCCGCTGTTGGTCGTTTCGATCGCGTTGAAATCCGCCAGCAGGATGTCGAGCCCCTCGCGAAAACTCATCGAGTCGAACCGGTCGAGCCCGGTTTTCGCCATGGCTTCTTCGATGAGCGCGTCGGCAACG
>JANMJZ010000211.1:0-1904 GCA_031371635.1 Sphingomonadales bacterium
GAACAACGCAAGGTCTTCGGCCAGGTTCAGGACGGGCAACGTTTAGCATTCGCAGCAGCCAAACTGGGCGCGCCGGCGGGGTCGATCGACGATGCCGTGCGCACCGCTTATGAACGCATGGGTTACGGCCCGCGCTACAAGCTGCCCGGCACGCCGCACCGTACGGGCCACGGCATCGGTATGGACGGGCATGAGCCGGTCAACCTCGTCCATGGCGAGACGACCCCGCTCGCGCCTGGCATGTGCTTCTCCAACGAACCTGGGATCTACGCACCCGGCAAGTTCGGCGTGAGGATCGAGGACTGTTTCCACATGATCGAATCGGGTCCGAAATGGTTCAGCGAGCCGCAGCGATCGATCGAGTATCCCGCGGATTGAAGCTGCACGCCGTGCTCATGCTTCCTTCGCGGGGGGACATTTGGCCTGCCGCTTGAGCAACCCCCCGCACTCCCCTAAGCGCTCCTCATGACCTCGACGAACGACATCCGCCGCTCCTTTCTGGAATATTTCGCAGCAGAAGGGCATGAGCGCGTGCCGTCCGCGCCGCTGGTGCCGCACAACGATCCGACGCTGATGTTCGTCAACGCCGGCATGGTGCCATTCAAGAACGTCTTCACTGGCCTCGAAAGCCGTCCCTACATCACGGCCACGTCCAGCCAGAAGTGCGTACGCGCAGGCGGCAAGCACAATGATCTCGACAATGTGGGCTACACGGCGCGGCATCACACCTTCTTCGAAATGCTGGGAAATTTCTCGTTCGGCGATTATTTCAAGGAACGCGCGATCTCGCTCGCGTGGAACCTCGTCACCCGCGAATGGGGGCTCGATCCCAACCGCCTGACCGTCACCGTATATCACACCGACGACGAGGCGCACCGGCTGTGGAGGTCGATCGCGGGCCTTCCGGACGATCGCATCATCCGCATCGCGACCAAGGACAATTTCTGGGCGATGGGCGACACGGGACCTTGCGGACCCTGTTCCGAAATCTTCTACGACCATGGCGACCACATCTTCGGCGGCCCGCCTGGTTCGCCCGACGAGGATGGCGACCGATTCGTCGAAATCTGGAACTTGGTGTTCATGCAATATGAGCAGATTACGCCAGAATCTTCGGGCAACGAGCGCCGCGACCTGCCACGCCCTAGCATCGACACCGGCATGGGACTGGAGCGAATCGCGGCTGTCATGCAAGGGGTGCACGACAAATACGACACCGACACGTTCAAGGCGCTGATCCACGAAAGCGGGGAACTGACCAAGACCGCGACGACGGGCGCGAACCAGGGTTCGCACCGCATCATCGCCGATCATCTGCGCGCGTCCTCGTTCCTCGTTGCAGATGGGGTGCTGCCCGCTAACGAAGGCCGTGGTTATGTGCTGCGCCGGATCATGCGTCGCGCGATGCGCCATGCGCATCTGCTCGGCGCTGCGGATCCCCTCATGCACCGGCTGGTGCCCAGCCTCGTCGCAGAGATGGGCGGGGCTTTTCCCGAACTCGTGCGCGGGCAGGCGGCGATCGAGGCTACGCTGCTGCAGGAGGAAACGCGTTTCCGCCAGACTCTGCGCAATGGCCTTGGCCTGCTCGACGAGGCGACAGCGACTTTGGGGCAGGGCGACACGCTGCCCGGCGAGACTGCGTTCAAACTCTACGACACCTATGGCTTCCCCTATGATCTGACCGAAGACGCCTTGCGCGCGCGGCAGATCGGCGTCGACCGTGCCGGTTTCGACGCGGCGATGGCGCGGCAGAAGGCGGCGGCACGGGCGGCGTGGAAAGGGTCGGGCGATGCGGCTTCCGCCGACATATGGTTCGACATAGCCGACGAGCTCGGCGGCACAGAGTTCACCGGCTATTCGGGCGACACCAGCGACGGCGAAGTCGTGGCCCTGGTCTCGGACGG
>JANMJZ010000220.1:0-19468 GCA_031371635.1 Sphingomonadales bacterium
CTGGTGGCAGAACAATCGCGAGGCGGCCGCAGGCGTCGAAGGCGAGCAAATGTCGGTCGCGCTGGACGATCTGGTCAGCGGCGCGACCAACAAGGCTGAACGTGAACTTGTAAAGCTGACCACGTCTTCCACCCCGGGATACAAGGTCGCATCAAAACTCGCGGTGGCTGCCACCAAGCTCAGCAAGGGTGACGCTCGCGGGGCAGGTGTCGACTACGCTGCGATTGCCGGAGATAGCTCCGTGGCCCAGCCCTATCGCGACCTTGCCTTGGTTCGACAGGTCGCGGCAATCTTCGACACAATGGCGCCGCAGGACGTCGTCACTCGGCTCAAGCCGCTGGCCGTGAAAGGAAACGCCTTCTTCGGAAGTGCTGGTGAAATGACGGCAATCGCCTATCTGCAGATGAACAAGCGTGCCGAAGCGGGGGCGATGTTCGCTGCTCTTGCGAGCGATGAAGGCGTGCCGGATTCGATCCGTTCGCGCAGCGTTCAGTTGGCGGGTGTATTAGGGGTCGATGTGAAGATATCGAACGCGCAAAGCGGGACCGGTAAATGATGAAATTTAATAAACGCGCCCTGGTTCTTGCTCCGGCGCTGGTTGCTCTGCTTGCTACTGGCGGATGCAGCGTTTTCAAGAAGGGCAAGCCCAAGACCGCCGTCCTGGGCGAACGCGTTCCCATTCTGACCAGTGAAAACGATGCCGGCGTCGAGCCCTCCATTGCCGATGTCCAGGTTCTGCTGCCGGCCGCTATAGCCAATGATACATGGAGCCAGCCGGGCGGCAACTCGGCCAAGTCGATGGGCCATCTGGCGCTCGGTGGTTCGCCGGTGCGCGTGTGGGAAGCAAAGATTGTCGGCGTCTCGAAATCGGAGCGGCTCGCTGCCGCGCCTGTTATCTCCGGTGGTACGCTCTATGCCATGGACACCGCGGGCACCGTGCACGCTTTTGATTCAGCAACCGGTGCCAAGCGCTGGAGTGTTTCTTTCGGAGGCGACGGCAAGAAGAAGCAAGGGCGCATCGCCTTTGGCGGCGGCGTTAGCGTCGATGGCGCCATGGTTTTTGCTACTAACGGCCTGGGCGATATCGCGGCGCTGAACGCCGCAAACGGCTCGACTGTATGGAAAAAACGCCCGGGCGGGCCGCTGCGCGGTGCGCCGACCGTCGCTGGCGGCAGCGTTTATGCCATGAGCCAGGATAATCAGATCTTCGCGATTAATGCCGCTGACGGAACGACGCAGTGGACCGAGGCAGCTGCCGTTCAGACGGCCGGCGTGTTCGGCGTCGCAGCGCCCGCTGTGGCACAGGCTACAGTGGTGTCAGGCTTCTCTTCGGGCGACCTGGTTGCCTATCGCTACGAAAACGGCCGTACCCTGTGGGGAGATGCATTGTCGCGGACAAGCGTCAACACGTCGGTGTCGACGCTCAGTGACATCGACGCCGATCCAGTGATCGACCAGGGGCGCGTCTTTGCCATCGGGCAGGGGGGACGCATGGTCAGCCTCGAGCTTGTGACCGGACAGCGCATTTGGGAACTTAATATCGCCGGCATTTCCACGCCGTGGGTCGCAGGCGAATGGGTGTTCGTGGTCACCGACGAAGCAAAGCTGCTGTGCGTTGCGCGGGCTACCGGTAAAGTGCGCTGGGTGTCGCAACTGCAGCGCTATCGCAAGAACAAGGCAAAGAACGGCCCGGTAAGCTGGACTGGCCCTGTGCTCGCTGGGGAGCGTCTGATCCTCGCCAATTCGGAAGGCGCGCTGACCTATGTTTCGCCTGGGGATGGCAAGGTCGTAAGCTCTTCGAACGTCGGCGCGCCGGTCTTCCTGCCGCCCGTCGTCGCAAATTCCACGCTTTACGTCCTCGATAACTCGGGTCGCATTTCGGCTTTCAGGTAATGAGCAAGCCGACCGTCGCCATTATCGGTCGGCCTAACGTCGGCAAGTCGACGCTGTTCAACCGGCTGGTCGGCAAGCGCGTGGCGCTTGTCGATGATCGTCCCGGCGTAACCCGCGACCGCCGGGAGGGTGACGCTGAACTACTCGGCCTGAAGTTTCGGATCGTCGATACGGCCGGCTTCGAGGATGAAGATGCCGCGACGCTCCCCGGCCGCATGCGGCAGCAGACGCAGGCGGCTGTCGACAGCGCTGACGTTGCACTGTTCGTTATCGATGCACGGAGCGGGATCGTACCGCTTGATGAAGAGATCGCGCGCTGGTTGCGGAGTTCGAGGACGCCGGTCGTCCTCATGGCCAACAAGGCGGAGGGAAACGCTGGCAACTCAGGCGTTTACGAGAGTTTTGCGCTTGGGTTCGGGGAGCCTGTCCCGTTCAGCGCAGAGCATGGCGAAGGCCTTGCCGACCTGTTTGAGGCGTTGTTGCCGCTGGTCGATGCCGCCCAGGCCAGGCTCGACACCTCGGAACCTCAGCGCGTTTCGCCTTCTGCGCTACTCGTCGAGGAGCCGGATCTGCAAGGAATTGCGGACGACATCGATGCCGAGCTGATCGATGCCGATTATGACGACGACGATTCGCCGCTGAAACTCGCCATCGTCGGTCGCCCCAATGCCGGAAAGTCGACCTTGGTGAACAAGCTGCTCGATGAGGAGCGGATGATTACCGGGCCCGAAGCCGGGATCACACGCGACTCGATCAGTATCGACTGGCAATGGCAGGATGGCGAGCGCACGCGCGATGTCCGCCTGATCGATACCGCAGGCCTCAGGCGCCGCGCGAAGGTCGACGACAAGCTGGAAAAACTGTCCGCGCAGGACACCAAGAATGCGATCGATTTTGCTGAGGTCGTTGTTGTGCTGCTTGATGCGACGCGTGGCCTGGAGGCACAGGATCTCCGCATTGCCGACCAGATCTACACCGAAGGGCGCGCGATGATTTTCGCGCTCAACAAATGGGACACGGTCGAAAACGGAGCGCCGCTTTACCAGGGTATTCGCGCCGCGCTCGACGATGGTTTCGCTCAGGTGCGGGGTGTGCCGCTGCTGACCTTGTCGGCCATTTCGGGCAAGGGTTTGGACCTGCTGATGAAGGTTGCCTTCGAGACGCGGGCGGCATGGAGCCGGCGGGTATCGACCGGGCGCCTCAATCGCTGGTTCGAGCGTGCGCTCGAGGCCAATCCGCCACCTGCGCCGGGCGGGCGCCGGATCAAGCTGCGCTATGCGACGCAGATCAAGGCGCGTCCCCCCAGCTTCGTGATTTTCGGAACGCGGGTCGACGAGCTTCCGGAAAGCTATCGCCGCTATCTGGTCAACGGCCTGCGCCGGGAGCTGGACTTCGGCGCCGTGCCAATCCGTCTGACGTTTCGCGCGCCAAAAAATCCGTTTTCCGACGGCAAGTCGACCGGACGGTAACGCAGCCTTTACTTTCCGGCACTTAAAACGGCACCGGCAGAGTTGGGGACCGCTCTGGCCGGAGTGCATGACGTGGCAGACGCGCCGATCATCGATTGGGAAGTTTTTCAGCAGACCCGGGCGGCGCTCGGGGCGGATTTCATCCGCATACTCGGTTACTTCCGTGAGGACGGGACGAAATCCGTCGCCGCGATCGAGGAAGCCATGCGCGCCAAGAACGCCGTGGCCCTTGTCATTCCGGCACACACGCTGAAGGGCGAGGCCGACCAGTTCGGCGCCAATGCGCTGGCCGACCTTGCAGAAACGATCGAGGACGAAGCGCGCAAGTGCGTCGAGCGGCGGCACACGCCCGATGAACTCATCACCGAGGTCATCAAGCTTCGCCCGCTTTTCGAAGAGACACTTGCGGCATTCGACATCGAGATAAATCCGCTCGTCGAGCGGCGCGGCATAGGCCGTCGTGACGTCGTAACCAACCAGGGCTTCGGACGAATCTGATCGCGGGGGTCGGCTAGCTCGCCTCTCTCGGCTTGCTCTGCAACTGGATGTAGTTTTCGATTCCCATCTGGCGGATCATGTCGAACTGCTTCTCAAGCACATCGACATGCTCTTCCTCGTTTTCGAGGATATCGGCGAACAGGTCGCGGCTGACGAAGTCGCGCACGCTTTCGCAATGGACGATCGCATCGCGCAGCGGAGGCAGCGCCTCTTCTTCGAGAGCAAGGTCGGCCCGGAGAACTTCCTCGACGTTCTCGCCGACGCGCAAGCGCCCGAGCAGCTGGAAATTAGGCAGCCCGTCGAGAAAAAGGATACGTTCGGCCAGCCGGTCGGCATGCTTCATTTCGTCGATCGATTCATGCCGCTCGTACTCGGCAAGCCGGGCCACGCCCCAGTTGTCGAGCAGTCGGTAGTGCAGCCAATATTGATTGACGGCCGTCAGCTCATTGCGAAGCGCGATGTTAAGATGTTCGATGACCTTTGGATCGCCCTTCATGCCCAACCCCTATTTCCTTCGACGTCCAGCGTAAAGCGCTTTTCGTTTCGGCTCCACCCAAAATGCGGGACGTGTTCGCCGTTGTCAGCGCGATTTGTCAGCAAGCAGTGGCGCGTTCCGATTCAATGATCTGCCGCGCGAAAGGCAGGCACTGGCCGCATCGCACCTGACAGCCAAGCTTTCGATAGGCGCTACGCGGCGTGTCAGAACCATCCCGTGCGGCTGAGCGCACATCCCGTTCGCGAATCGCATTGCAGACACAGACGACCATGTCCTTCAGCTAATGCGATTGAGAATGGTTCGCAAGTCCTTTTTGAGAACCGCTCTCAATCCATCAGGGCAGAGAAGAAGCCTTCGTGTCCTGCTCGGACGGCATCGAGCGAGACGCTCTGCGGTCCGCCGCGATCGATCAGATCGAAGACCAGACTGTCGCCGCCCGTCGTCCCGATCGGGATCGAGAAGAGATTCGCCGCTGTCGCCCGCGCACGCACTGCCGCGCCGTCCTTGCTCGTCACGACATACCGGCCCTGATCCTCGCCGAAGAGCAAGGCAGCGGGATTTGGAATTTGCGGCACGACCGGCATGGTCATGCCGATGTTTCCCGCCAGGGCCATTTCCGCCACCGCAACGGCGGCACCGCCGTCCGCGCAATCGTGGACAGCCGTCACCAGGCCTTCGGCGATCAATGCCCTGATTAGCTCGCCTGCACGGCGCTCGACGGCGAGATCGACCCGCGGGGGAGGGCCCTCTTCGCGACCGTGGATTTCGCGCAGCCAGATCGACTGGCCGACATGGCCGACCGTATGGCCGATCAGAACGATGTCCTCGCCCGGCGCCTTGAAGGCGATGGTGGCGGACTTCGACCAGTCCGCCATCAGCCCGACCGCGCCGATTGCCGGTGTCGGCAGGATGGCACTGCCACCGCCTGTCGCCTTGCTCTCATTGTACAGGCTGACATTGCCACTGACGATCGGTGTGTCGAGCGCGACGCACGCTTCGCTCATCCCCTCGAGGCAACCGACGATCTGGCCCATGATTTCCGGGCGCTGTGGATTGGCGAAGTTGAGGCAGTTCGTCACGGCCAGCGGTGTCGCGCCGACCGCGCTCAGGTTGCGATAGGCCTCGGCAATCGCCTGCTTGCCGCCTTCGTAGGGGTCGGCAAAGCAATATCGCGGCGTGCAATCGGTCGTGATCGCCAGTGCCTTTTTTGTCCCGTGGATACGCACGACGGCGGCGTCGCCGCCCGGCGCCTGCACGGTGTCGCCGCCGACTTTCTGGTCGTATTGTTCCCAGATCCAGCGGCGGCTGGCGAGGTCGGGACTGGCCATGAGCCTGAGCAGGTCGCCGGCAATGTCCGTGCCGTGCGGCACTTCGGCCAGCGGTGCAGGCGGGGTCGCCCGGACCCAGGGGCGGTCGTAGAGGGGCGCATCGTCCGCCAGTGGCGCGAGCGGAATGTCCGCGACGGTCACGCCGTGGTGAACGAGTTCCATCCGGCCCGTATCCGTAACCTCGCCGATGATCGCGAAGTCGAGTTCCCATTTGCGGAAGATGGCTTCGGCGAAATCCTCTCGGCCGGGCTTGAGCACCATGAGCATGCGCTCCTGACTCTCGGACAGCATCATCTCATATGCCGTCATGCCGGCTTCGCGCTGGGGCACGGCATCCATGTCGAGCCGGATCCCGACGCCGCCCTTCGACGCCATTTCGACACTCGAACTGGTCAGGCCTGCAGCGCCCATGTCCTGAATGGCGACGATGGCGTCGCTCGCCATGAGTTCCAGGCAAGCCTCGATCAGCAGTTTCTCGGTGAAGGGGTCGCCGACCTGCACGGTCGGGCGCTTCTCCTCGCTGTCTTCCGAGAAATCGGCGCTCGCCATGGTCGCGCCGTGGATGCCGTCGCGCCCCGTCTTGCTGCCCACATAAACGATGCTGTTTCCCACGCCCGAGGCGGCGGAATAAAAAATCTTGTCGGTGTCGGCGATGCCCACTGTCATCGCGTTGACCAGAATGTTGCCGTCGTAAGCAGGGTGGAAGTTTACCTCGCCGCCCACGGTCGGCACGCCCACGCAATTGCCATAGCCGCCGATGCCCCGGACCACGCCCGCGATGAGGTGACGCATCTTTGGGTGGTCGGGGCGGCCGAAACGCAGTGCGTTGAGGTTGGCAATCGGCCGCGCGCCCATGGTGAACACGTCGCGCAAGATGCCACCGACGCCGGTCGCCGCGCCCTGATAGGGCTCGATGTAAGAGGGGTGGTTGTGCGACTCCATCTTGAAGATCGCGGCCTGTCCGTCGCCGATGTCGATCACGCCGGCGTTCTCGCCCGGCCCGCAAATTACCTGAGGTCCCGTCGTTGGCAGTTTTTTCAGATGGATGCGCGACGATTTATAACTGCAATGTTCAGACCACATCACCGAAAATATGCCGAGTTCGGTGATGTTCGGCGTGCGCCCCATGGCGTGGAGGACGCGCTCGTACTCCTCGGGGGACAGCCCGTGCTCGGCGACGATTTCAGGAGTGATTGCAGTGGCGGAATCGGTCATGCCAGCGGCTCTAGCGGCCCGCCACGCGGACCGCCACCTCGCTCGTTACGGACAGGGCACAAGACGTGCCCCGTCCGTCCGATCAGCTGAGGCAGTCCTGCTTGGGGTGGCCGGGACGCGTCAGCGTAACTGCATCGCCCTTGACGGTCAGTTCGGCGCCGTCGGAGACAAAGGCTTTGCCCGGCGCTTCGGCCTTGAGCATCAGGATAGGTGCGCCTTCTTCACGGATGTTCGCCATCAGGTCGCCATCGAACAGGTTCACGGTCACCACGCTCTCGTCCTTGCAGCGGTACTGCTTGCTCGATTTGACGGCTGGCGGGAGTTCCACTCTCGCGGCAGGCGCCGTTACATTGGCGGCGGCCGTTTCGGTGGTGTTGGCGGACTTGCTGTCGCAGGCAGCGAGAGCAAGGACTGCCGCAAGCGCGGCGATGGGGAGGTGCTTTTGCATGTAGCGCTCACATGGGGCGCAATGCTGCACTGCGTCAAGCAGCGACCGCAGATATCACGCCGTAAATTCTGCTGCGTCCGGAATGCGGCCGAAAGCGATGCTCGTCCCGATCCGGTCGGCCCGTCCGCCGTGCTGCGGACCGAGCATTACTGCATTTCGCCCAAAGCGTGTGTTTATCCGGTCCATTGCGCGGCTTAGCGCTTCGGTGCGCAGGCTTCGCGCCAGTTCGTGATCGGGGTCGAGGCGCTCGAAAAGCGACCCCTGCTCGCCCCCCACGGCCGACAATCTGGTGAGGGTCACGCCGACCATGCGGAGCTGAAATCCTCCGGGCCGGGCGCTGGCCACGGCGACCAGCTGCGGCCACAAAGCATCGAGCGCCGCGAGCACGCGAAACGAATCCTGCGTTGCCGGAAGTTTCATGCTCGCGTTCCACTTGCCCCGCGCTCCATGGGCGTCGGGTTCGAACCGGACGTGGAGGACCAGCAGCGCCGCCGTCGTGTCCTGCGCGCGCAGCCGACTTGCGGCTTTTAGCACCAGCCGCCGCGCAACCAGCCGGGCACTCTCGCGGCCCCGGTTCTTCGGTGCCAGCACGTGGCTGTGCCCGATGGTGCGCTCCTGGGTCGCCTTTTCCGGAAGCTCGACGCCGTGCAGTGCATACCAGAGCCGGTCGCCGTCGCGGCCGCCCCAGGCCGTGCCCGCATCGAGGGGCCGTCGCGCGCACAACTGTTCGATGTCGTTGACGCCGCCCTTGGCCAGCCGCGCCTTCATCTTCTCGCCGATGCCCGCAATCGCCGTCAGCGGCATCGGAAACAGGCGTTGCGGCAACTCATCGGCTTGCAGCACGACCAGCCCGTCGGGCTTCATCATGTCCGACGCGAGCTTCGCCAGCAGCCGGTTCGGCGCCACGCCGATGGAGCAGGTCAGCCAGTCGCCGACATTGTCGTGGATGCCCGCCTTGATCCGTGCCGCGAGCGCCCGGACGTCGGCCGGGCTGTTTTCGTTGTCGAGCAGGCGGCAGGCAACCTCGTCGATCGAGCACACCTTGGTGATGGGGATGTGCCGCTCGACCTCTGCGATGATGCGGTTGTGGTAGTCGACATAGAGTTCGTGGCGAGGGGACACGACCTGGATGTCCGGGCAACGCTTGCGGGCTTCCCAGACCGGCGTCAGCGTCGAGATGCCGAATTTCTTGGCTTCGTAGCTTGCCGCGATCGCGACCGTCGTTTCGACCCCTGCGGGCGCGATGATGACCGGCTTGCCGCGCAGCTCAGGGCGGACCTGCTGCTCGACGCTGGCGAAATAGGCGTTCAGGTCGAGGAACAGCCAGCGCAGCGGACGAGGCGGGAGGGTAAGCATCGCCGGAACGTATCACGAACACGCGAGTCGCCAAAGCGCCTTTGAGGCGAGGCTATTTCCCGGCGTCGACGACGGCAATCGTCCCGTTGGTCTGCCCCGTTGTGCCCGGCGTCAGGCCGATGGTGAACGTATCGCCGTCCTTGGTCTTGCCCGAGAAGCCGGTTGCGGTCTGGGTTGCCAGTACCGATTTGGCGGCGAACTGTTCCTTGTACCAGCCAGCGACGGTGGCGACGTCTGCGGGCGCCGAAAAGCCCATCCTGACCACGGGCTCGCCCGATTTGCCATCCGTCGTCTTGCTGTCGACGTTCAGGTTGAAAGTCGTGACCTTCGACTTCGGGTAGAGCTTCACGCCGTCGATATCGAAATTGCCGTGGTCGATAATGCCGACCGGCACTTTCAACTTTGCATCGAAACCGGGAATGCTGACCTGCACGTTGCCGCCGCTGGCCTGGGTGTTCATGTCGACCGAGAAAGACCCGTTGCCTTCCTTTTCGCTGCAGGCGCCCAGCGAAAGCGCCGTCGCAGCAAGGAGCAGGGCGGGCAAGGTGCGCGGCATTTCGGTCACTCCGTGGTGTGTTGTAAACACAATACAGCTGCGGCTTTGAGCCTGTCAAGAAAATGCTCTGCGGTCGGCCGGTGGCGCCGGGCGCATGGCGTCGCTAGATAGCGTGCATGGCCATTTCCCCCGACCCGCTTTCGCTAATCGGCAATACCCGTCTCGTCCGATTGAAGGGACCGAGCGACGCGACCGGCTGCGACATCCTGGGCAAGTGCGAATTCGAGAACCCGGGCGCCTCGGTCAAGGATCGTGCAGCGCTCCACATCGTCGAAGATGCCGAGCGGAGCGGGGCGCTCAAGCCCGGCGGTACCATCGTTGAAGGGACTGCTGGCAATACGGGCATCGGCCTGGCGCTTGTCGCCAACGCCAAGGGGTACCGGACGATCATCGTCATGCCCGAAACGCAGAGCCGCGAGAAAATGGACACGTTGCGCGCACTTGGGGCCGAGCTGATAACGGTGCCCGCCGCCCCCTATTCGAACCCGTGCCATTTCGTGCATCAATCCCGTCGCATCGCCGAGGAAACGCCGGGGGCGATCTGGGCCAACCAGTTCGACAACATCGCCAACCGCCGTGCCCATATCACTGGCACGGCAGAAGAGATCTGGGAGCAGACGGGCGGTCGCATCGACGGCTTCACCTGCGCGGTCGGCACCGGCGGGACGCTGGCAGGGGTGGGGCTCGGCCTCAAGGCGCGCGACGAGAAGATCACGATCGCGCTCACCGATCCTCACGGCGCCGCCTTGTATAGCTATTACGCCAGTGGCGAGCTTAAGTCCCAAGGGAGTTCGGTGGCCGAAGGCATCGGGCAGGGGCGCATTACCGGTAACCTCGAGGGGGCGCCCATCGACGCGCAGTTCCGCGTGTCCGACGAGGAGGGGCTGGAACAGGTCGCCGCGCTCCTGCGGGACGAGGGCCTTTGCCTTGGGCTGTCCTCCGGGATCAACGTGGCGGGCGCGATACGCCTTGCCCGACATCTCGGGCCAGGGAAGACCGTCGTGACGATCCTGTGCGATACGGGCTTCCGCTATCTGTCGTCGCTGTACAATGCCGACTGGTTGCGCAGCAAGGGTTTGCCGGTGTTCCCATGGCTGGAGAGCGGCCGCTAGCAGCGCTTCGGCGTTGCGCGCGGGTCGGATGGGCGCACCCCCTTGGCGTATCGCGCGATCCGCATTAGTTTCGTGACCGATGGTTGAAACGCGCACCACCGATCGGTTGCCGCCCGACGAACCCGGACAGCGCATGCAACGCGTCCGCGTCGGCGTGACGGGGTTGGCAGCAATCGTGCTTGTCGTCCTGCTGGCGACGGCCATTGCGAGCAGTGTCCGGCGCAGTGCCGTGAACGAAACCGGGGTTGCGCCTCCACCCGTGGTGGCGACTTTGCCGAGCCCTGGTAACAGTGTCGATCCCAACGCCGAGCCTCTGGCCCAGCTTGGCGCGGCCCCCGGCGGATCGACCGAAGCGAAAAACGGCAACCACGCCTCGCAATAGGCGCAGATTCTTTCGTGGGAGACGAAAGCAGCATGCACCACTCCAAAAAAGGACAAGTCCAATTGAGAACATATTTAGAACATCTTGTCGGTCACTGACGAATTCAGCCGTCAACTAGGCTAGCTACCCACTTTTACCCAAAATTTCCCATTGCTGCCCAAGCTATCCCTTGATACGCTCTGTGTGACAAGGGCGGGGCTCACCTGACGCGATTCCTTTTTCCACCTCGGGCCAGCGACGGCTGCTTCCGGGGACGAGATCGTTTTGCGTGGCGCGCTCCCAAGGGGACTGGCATTGGGCGGCGAGCGTTATCTGTACCAAGGCTATGCGCTTCAGGCGGTCGACAAAAAGGGTCGGATCGCAATCCCCAACCGACTCCGCGACGCACTCAGCAAGAATACGGAGAACGGGCCGCGCACGTTGTTCATCGGCGACGAGACCGGCCTGCCGTGCATGGTCGCCTATGACGAGCCCTGGTCGAAATTGCTCAAGGACAGGCTGGAGGCCGAGTTCACGCGCGCCCTCGATCGTGGCGACGGCATTGCCCGCGCCCGCGACGCACTCAGCAATTTCGGTAATGTCGACGAAGTGACGTTCGATGAGGCCGGCCGGTTCATCCTGCCAAGCTTCGTGATCGACGACCTTGAACTCACTGATTTCGCGTTCTTTGCCGGAGCCGGCGATGTGTTCCACATCTGGAATCCTCGCAAGCTGCTGGCGGACAGCGACGTGCCAGAAGGAACGCGCAAGCGCTGCGCGCACGCCATGAAAGAAAAGGGCGCGTCGCTGTGACGGCGCCGCACACACCCGTCCTCATCGCCGAAGTCATTGCCGCGCTCGCCCCGGCGCCCGGCGAAACCCATGTCGATGGCACTTACGGTGCCGGCGGCTATAGTGCTGCGATCCTGACCACTGGGGCCAGGGTCGTCGCCTTTGACCGTGACCCCGACGCCGTGGCCGCTGCTTCGCCTCACGACAGTCTGACGCTGATCGCGGACCGCTATTCGACGATGGACCGTGTTGGTGAGGCCGATGGTGTCACGCTCGACCTTGGGGTCTCCTCGATGCAACTGGACCGGGCCGAACGGGGCTTTTCGTTTCAGGCCGACGGACCCCTCGACATGACAATGGAGCGGACCCGCCCCAACGCCGCCGATTTTCTGAACACCGCATCCGAGGGCGAGATTGCCGATACGATCTATGCGCTGGGCGACGAACCCAAGTCGCGGCGCATTGCCCATGCCATCGTCGATGCCCGTCCGCTCGCCACGACCATGGACCTGTCGCGGGCCGTGCGCCGCGCGGTCGGTGCCAAGCCGGGTGAGAAGAGGGATCCGGCGACGCGGACCTTCCAAGCCATCCGTATGCACGTCAATCGGGAGCTCGGCGAGCTCGAGGACGGACTGGCCGCAGCCGAACGGATCCTGAAGCCGGGCGGTCGCCTCGCCGTGGTTACGTTTCACAGCCTCGAAGACCGCATCGTGAAGACCTTCCTGCGTCGCCGGTCGGGCGCCACGCCGTCGGGATCGCGGCATTTGCCGCAAGTCGCACAGGGGCCACTGCCGACGTTCGAGCGTGTGGCCAAGCCGGTGCGCCCGTCCGACGCCGAAATCGCCCGCAACCCGCGAGCACGCTCGGCCACGCTGCGCAGTGCCCAGCGCACCGCAAATCCTGCTTGGACCAATGACGAAAGGCTAATGTCATGATCGCGCATCGTTTCCGGGCGCTCGGCTGGGTCGCGGGAATTGCCTCCGCTTCCTGCGGACTCTACCTGATCTCGCTGCAGGTCGCCGCCGAACGTGCCAAGCTGGAAGACGTCGATCGTCGCATCGCGTCGGCACAGCGCGACATGCGTGCCCTTCAGACCGAACTCGGGACACGGGCCAACATGCGCCAGCTCCAGAAATGGAACGACGAGGTGCTGTCGCTCGCCGCCCCGCAAGCTGCGCAATATCTGAACACGGAAAGCCAGCTTGCGTCGCTCGAGCCGGGTATCGAGACCAAGGCCGACCGCAACGCCGCGCCCCAGGTCGAACTCGTTGCAGCCGGGCCACGCGCGGCCGCAATTCCGAACCCTGTGCGCGTCGCCCGGGCGGAACCGGGACCTGCGTCAGTTACGCCCAGTGCGGCATCGCCCCTTCGCCGCGCGAACTATGTCCCCGCCGAATCCGGACATGCCGAACCGCGTATCGAACGGGTCGCGATGGTCGAACGGAACGTGCTTGGCCGCAATACGCTGGGCGATCTGATCCGCACTGCGGCCAAGGAGCATCGCAAACGCCCGTGACTACGCTCGTCGCCCAGCCCGCACGCGTCCGTAATCCCGGCGAAAAGACGCTTGCCCTCGCGACGACGCACCAGCGGCTGATGCTGCTGATGCTGCTGTTCGGTGCGCTCGCCCTCGTCGTACTCGCCAAGATTGCCTGGATGGGCGTTTTTGCCAGCGAAGCGCAGCAGCGTCTGGTCGACCGGGCGCTTGCCCGCGGCGACATCGTGGACCGCAACGGGCGCGTGCTGGCGCGCACGATTGAGGCATGGTCGATCGGCATTCACACCGACCGCCTGCTAACCGACCCGCGGGTGCTGGCGCAAAAGCTGTCCGAATTGATGCCGGAGAAAACGGCGGACGAATATCTTGCGATGATCCGTACGCGACAGGCTTCACGCACGCCGTTCACCTATCTGAAGCGTCGGGCGATGCCCGAACTGGTTGCTGCGGTGAACGCTCTCGGCGAGCCGGGCATTGGCTATGCCCGCGAGCCGGAGCGGCTTTACCCGCAAACGACGCTCGCAGCCCATGTGCTCGGATATACCGATCTTGCGGGTAACGGCGTCACAGGCATGGAACGGGTACTCAACGAGCGCCTCTCAGACCCTGCGACCAGGGGAACGCCGACCGCTCTGGCCATCGATACGCGCGTGCAGGCAGTTATGGAAAGCGAACTCTATGGCGCGATGGTCGATCAGCAGGCGATCGGCGCTGCGGGCGTCGTACTTGATGTCCACACCGGCGAAGTGGTCGCGATGGTTTCGCTTCCCGTCTATAACCCCAACAAGCCGCAAGGCGATCGCAACGATGCGCAGTGGCGCAATTCGGTAACGCAGAGCGTTTATGAACTGGGATCGACTTTCAAGCCGCTGACAATGGCCAATGCGATGGATTCGGGTGTCGTGACCTCGCTGTCGCGCCGCTACGACGCGAGCGCACCTCTGAAAGTAGGCAGATATGCCATTCACGACGAGCATTCTGATGGCCGCTGGCTGAACGTACCGGAAGCACTGATCTATTCGTCGAACATCGTTACCGCGCGTATTGCCGACGAACTGGGGGAGCAGCGCACGGCGGCATTCTTTCGCAAGCTGCACTTCAATGCCAAGCCCGATATCGAACTGAAAGAGCGGGGCGCTCCGATCTGGCCATCGTTCTGGGGTCGGACGACGACCATGACAATCGGCTATGGCCATGGCATTGCGGTCACGCCGCTGCATCTGGCGAGCGCCTATGCCGCACTGGTAAACGGTGGCATCTGGCGACCCTCCACGCTGTTGAAGATTGCGCCCGGAAAGGCTCCCAAGGGTGCGCGGGTGATCTCGCAGGCGACGAGCGACAAGATGCGCCAGATGCTGCGCATGATCGTGACCGAAGGGACGGGCAAGAATGCAAATGTCCCCGGCATGCGTGTCGGTGGCAAGACCGGGACGGCGGACAAGGCTTCCGAAGGGGGCTATAACCGATCGACGACAGTCTCGACCTTCGCATGTGCCTTTCCGATGGACGCGCCGCGTTATGTCGTGATCACCATGCTTGACAGTCCGAAAGGGTCTGCGCTTTCATACGGGCAGCGGACGGCGGCTTTCGTGTCGGCCCCCGCCGCCGGACGTATCATCGCGCGTATCGGGCCGATGCTCGGCATTGTGCCCGACACCAGTCGCGACATCGACGTGAGCGAACTCACCCCGCTCATCTGGAAAGCCAAGGGCGACTGAGCATGGACCTCGGCACTCTCCTCGGCACGAATGCGTCAGGAGGCGTAACCGGCTTTGCCATCGACCATCGCAAGGTCGCGCCAGGGACCGTGTTCGGGGCCTTCCGCGGCGCGCGATTTAACGGCGAGGATTTTATTGCGGCGGCAATCGCTGCCGGGGCAATTGCCGTCGTCACCCGCCCGGGTGTCTCGGTCGATGGGGCTGTGGCCGTCTACGCCGATGAGCCGCGTCGGCGCTTTGCGCTGCTGGCTGGGCAATTCTTCGCACCGTTCCCGGCAACAACCGTGGCCGTCACGGGCACGAACGGCAAAACATCGACCGTTGAACTCACGCGCCAATTGTGGCGCATGGCAGGGCACCATGCCGCGAGTATCGGCACACTGGGCGTAACGACGGCGGGCGAAACCGTCACCACGGGCTTGACCACGCCGGATGTCGTAACCTTCCTGTCGAACATGGCCGGCCTTGCGCGCGAAGGCGTGACGCATGCAGCTTTCGAAGCTTCGAGCCACGGCCTCGACCAGTACCGGACCGAAGGGTTGCCGGTGCGCGCCGCAGGCTTCACCAACCTGAGCCGCGACCATCTCGACTACCATGGCGATATGGCGGCCTATCTGACCGCCAAGCTGCGCCTATTTTCCGAAGTGGTCGACACCGACGGGACGGCCGTCGTGTGGCAGGACGACGAGGCCTCCGACCGTGCCATCGACCTTGCCCGGGCACGCGGCCTGAAGCTGATCGGTGTCGGTGCGCGGGGCGCCACGATCAAGCTCGTCGACCGCACTCCCGGGCGGCTCGGCCAGACACTGACTGTCTGTTACGAAGGACGCGAGCAGAAAGTCGCGCTGCCGTTGATCGGTGCCTATCAGGCAGCCAACGCGCTCATGGCGGCCGGTCTGGTGATCGCGACGGGCGGAGATGCCGGCCAGACACTGGCCAATCTGTCGCGCGTGCAAGGCGTGCGCGGGCGGCTGGAGCGCGCTTGCATCACGCGCACGGGCGCGCCGGTGTATGTCGATTATGCGCACACGCCCGATGCACTGGCGGCGGCAATATCCGCCTTGAAACCGCACGCCCTCGGCCGCCTGATTCTCGTATTCGGGGCAGGGGGCGACCGCGACGCAGGGAAGCGGTCGGAAATGGGGCTGATCGCCGAGGCCATGGCCGACCGCGTCATCGTGACGGACGACAATCCGCGTTCCGAAGACCCTGCGGTCATCCGCGCGGCCATTCTGTCGAAGGCGCCTGAGGCCACCGAGATCCCTGACCGGCGAACCGCCATTGCCGCTGCCGTTGCCGAGGCCGGCGCGGAAGACATCGTGCTGATCGCGGGCAAGGGGCATGAAACAGGACAGAAGGTCGGCGACCTGATCCTGCCGTTCGACGACGTCGAAGTCGCGCGAGAGTGCGCGCTATGAGGACGGCTTCGGTCCCTCTTTGGACGGCGAACGCCCTTGCTGCCGCCACCGGCGGCACGGCATCGGCGGGGTTCGACGTCTTCGGCGTCGCCTTCGACAGCCGCGAAATCGGGGCGGGCGACCTGTTCGTCGCGATGCCGGGTACCGAATTCGATGGACACCGCTTCGTCGATGGCGCGTTCCAACGCGGCGCTTCTGGCGCCCTCGTGTCGCAACCGGTCCCCTATCCACATGTTCTGGTCGCCGATACGGCGGCTGCATTGAATGCCCTCGGGGTCGCAAGCCGGGAGCGGAGTGGGGCGAGGGTCGCTGGCGTAACAGGATCGGTCGGCAAGACCGGCACCAAGGAGGCCCTCGCTTCTGCACTCTCCCGGACGCCCGGTGTTCGGGTGCATCGTTCTGTCAAAAGCTACAACAATCATACCGGCGTCCCGCTTAGCCTGGCGCGGATGCCAGCCGACAGCGACTATGGCGTTTTCGAAATGGGTATGAATCATGCGGGCGAAATCGCCGCGCTAACCCGGCTCGTGCGGCCACATGTCGCGGTCGTGACCGCCATCGCTCCGGCGCACATTGAATTCTTCCCCACCGGTCTCGATGGCATCGCCGATGCCAAAGGTGAGATATTCCAAGGTCTTGACGCTGGCGGTGCCGCGATCATTCCGTTCGACAGCCCGCAGCGCGACCGGCTGATCGGCCATGCGCAGCGTTATGCCGGCGAGATCCTGACCTTCGGTCTTGGGGCGGGGGCCGATGTCCGTGCGCGCGAAGTCATCGACAATGGCGCAAGCAGCACGGTAACCGTTTCGATGCCGGGCGCCGAATTATGTCTCACGATCGGGCAGTCCGGCGCGCACTGGGTGTCCAACGGTCTCGCCGTGCTCGCTGCGGTGCACGCCCTGGGTGCCGATGTGGGTGTCGCTGCCCTTGCGCTCGCCGACATGGATCAACTGGCGGGTCGCGGAGCCCGGCTGAAGGTGCGGGTTGCCGGGGGTGAAGCGCTGATCATCGACGAAAGCTACAACGCCAACCCCAGTTCGATGCGCGCGACGCTTGCGGTTCTGGCGCGCGAGGCCGGGCGCAAGATTGCCGTGCTCGGCGCCATGCGCGAACTCGGCGCGCAGAGCGACGCGTTGCACGCGGACCTCTCTCCCGACGTCATTGCATCCGGCGTTCAATATGCACTGTTGGTCGGCAGCGGAATGGAGCCGCTCGCAGCGGCACTTGAGGGCAAAACAGAAGTGCGTCATGTGGCCGATGCCGCGACCGCGGACGCCGCCCTTGCCGCATTGATCGCCCCCGGGGACGCGATCCTTATCAAGGGATCGAACTCGGTCGGGTTGTCCGCGCTGGTCGCGTCGCTGAAATCAAGGACGGCCTAGCCGATGCTCTACCTTCTCGCCGACTGGCTTGGCTTTCCCGGCGTCCTTAACCTGTTGCGCTATCTTTCGTTCCGAACCGGCGGGGCGGTGGCGACGGCATTATTCCTAGGGCTGCTGATCGGGCCGCGCTTCATCGGCTGGCTGCGGATCAGGCAGGGCAAGGGGCAGCCGATCCGCGAGGACGGGCCGCAGACACACCTCGCCAAGCGCGGCACGCCGACGATGGGCGGGCTGATGATTCTGACGTCGCTCGGCGTGTCCAGCCTGCTCTGGATGGATCTTCGTAACCCCTATGTCTGGGCGTGCATCGCGGTGACGTTCGGCTTCGGGTTGATCGGTTTCCTCGACGATTACGACAAGGTGAAGAAAAACAGCCATGCCGGCGTGTCGGGCCGGGTACGCCTGATGGGCGAATTTGCGATCGCGGGACTCGCGGCCTGGCTCATCACCTATAACAACGGCACCGAACTCTATCTGCCGTTCGTCAGCAATTTTCATCTGAACCTGGGCCCGGCCTATATCCTGTTCGCGGCCTTCGTGATCGTGGGAGCGGGCAATGCGGTGAATTTGACCGACGGGCTCGATGGTCTCGCGACGATGCCGGTCATCATCGCCTCGGTCGCGTTCATGATCATCGTCTATCTAGTCGGCAACGAGAAATTCGCCACTTACCTCGGGATCCCGCACGTGCCGGGCGCGGGGGATCTTGCGATCTTCTGCGGCGGCGTCGTGGGTGCGGGCCTTGCGTTCTTGTGGTTCAACGCACCCCCGGCGGCGGTTTTCATGGGCGATACCGGCAGCCTCGCGCTCGGCGGCGCGCTCGGGGCGATTGCGGTGACGGCGCACCACGAGATCGTGCTCGGCATCATCGGCGGCCTGTTCGTGCTCGAGGCGGTCAGCGTGATCGTGCAGGTTTTCTGGTACAAGCGCACCGGCAAGCGCGTGTTTCGCATGGCGCCGATCCACCATCATTTCGAACAGCTCGGCTGGGCAGAGGCGACGGTTGTGATCCGCTTCTGGATCGTCAGCTTCGTGCTCGCGCTCGCCGGCCTCAGCACGTTGAAGCTTCGGTGATCACGTCGAGCATCTGGCGCGGCAAACGCTATGCGGTGCTCGGACTGGCGCGCTCTGGCGCGGCGACCGTGTATGCACTGCTGGCGAGCGGGGCTGAGGTTGTCGCGTGGGATAGCGACGAAGCGAAGCGCGATGCCCTTCTTCCCCCTCTCCCCTCAGGGGAGCGGGCCGGGCTGAGCTTCGCCGACCCGCTCACCCTCGACCTCACGGACTTCGCCGCAATCGTCGTCTCCCCCGGCGTCCCGCTCAACCGCCACCCGATCGCGGGTCAAGCGGCGAAATACGGCGTGCCCGTCATCGGCGACATCGAACTCTTCGCGCAGGCGCGCGCCGAACTGCCGCCGCACAAGGTCGTCGGCATCACCGGCACCAATGGCAAGTCGACGACGACCGCACTGGTCCACCACATCCTGCAGACCGCAGGCGTGCCGACGACGATGGGCGGCAACATCGGCCTGCCGATTCTGGGACAGGAGCCACTACCGGCGGGGGGTGTCTATGTCCTCGAACTGTCCAGCTACCAGATCGACCTGACTTTCACCCTCGACTGTGACGTGGCGGTGCTGCTCAACATTCCGCCGGATCATCTGGACCGGTATGCGAGCTTCGAGGAGTATGCAGCTTCCAAGGAGCGCCTGTTCGCGATGTCGTCATCGGCAAATCGCCTAGACATGCGAGGGGTAGCACTGCCGCCGTGCGATCAGTCGCGCTGGCCCGCGTTGATGGGGCCCCATAACCTTCAGAATATGCGCGCTGCTATGGCGGTGTGCCGTTCGCTCGGCTTGGACGAAGATCCGATCCACGATGCGTTAATCACCTACCCCGGCCTCCCGCACCGCATGGAGCGCATCCGC
>JANMJZ010000234.1:0-3429 GCA_031371635.1 Sphingomonadales bacterium
GTATCGTTATAGCCTGCCGCTTGGTGCGGTTGATTCAATCTCAGCGTTCTGGCTGGCGGCGGAAGATGAAGAGTGTTATCGGGCATTGCTCAATCAAAATCGTGTGAAGAGGTAGGCTCGCCTAATCCGGCGTCATTTGACGCCGACACAAAGATTGAGGAAGAGAAAGATGCTAATGATATTTGCGCGCAACTGGTGGGGGGTGGCCCTGCCGGGGGGGCCCCAGCGACCCGACCGCCTCGCCCTTCATTGCGTTGCCGAGCCCTACGGCGACCAGTGCGTGGCTGGGTGTCGTGCCTGCCTCCCACACCGGGGCTGCCAGCACCGTCACGCCGGCCATGTAATTGCCGTCGTCGACCGCATAGCCGCGGGCACGGGTTTGTGCGACCTGCGCCTGCCATTCGTCGAAGCCGGGTGCGCTTTCCCAGCGCAAGCCGTCGAACCGCGCCTTCACCTGCGCCTCGGGATGTGTGCAAAAGGCGGCGATGCAGCGGCCGGTGGCGCTGATCAGCGCGGGAAAGCGGCTGCCTACCTGGGCGGACAGGCGGAAGTTGGCTCCGCCCTCCGCCACGGCGACGACGGTGATATGATCGAGGCCTGCGATGCGCACGCCCATCGTCGTCAGGCCGCGCTCGCGGGCCAGCCGCTCGAGCGCCGGCTGTGCGACATCGACGAAGCGGTCGCGCCTCAGCCAGCCCCGCGCCAAGGTCAGCACGCCCGCGTCGAGTGCATAGCGCTTCGTCCCGGCATCGAACGCCACCAGCTCCTCTTCGACGAGCGCGCGCAGGACGTACAGGCATGTCGAGGGAACCAGCCCGAGTTCGCGTGCGATCGCATTGACGCCCAGCGGCACCTCGCTCTTGCCGAGCAGGCGCAGGATCGCCGCAGCGCGCGTGATCGCAGGCGCCTTGCTGTCGGGGCGTATCGCCGGGGCGATGGACGTAATCATTCAACCAGTCGAATACCATTCTATATTTACAATGGCAAGCAATACCGCGACATGCGTGAACTTCATGAACCTCACCGCCCTCACCTCCTACGCCGACGCCCAGGCGCACGCCTCGTCCGCAGCGCTGTGGGATCTGTTCGACGGCGACCGCGACCGGCTGAACATCGCGCACGAGTGCATCACGCGCCATGCCGATGGGTCGGGCCGCGCCGCTGTTCGTATTGCCCACGCCGACGGCCGCGACGAACTGCTGAGCTTCGACGCCATATCCGCCGGCGCTGCACAATTTGCGCACTGGCTCGACGCGAACGGGATCGAAAAGGGCGATCGCATCGCCTTCATGCTCGAACCGTCTTTGCCGTTCTACGTCTGCCTCTTCGGCGCGATGCAGACCGGCGCCATATCGGTGCCGCTCTTCACTTTGTTCGGCAACGACGCGCTACGTCCGCGCGCCCACGACTGCAAGCCGAAAATCCTCGTCACCAATGCCGAAAAAGCAGAACTTGCACGGTCGGTCGAGGGCTTGCGCGTCGTGGTGGCCGATGACGGCCTGCTCGACGAAATCGCGTCCTTCCCCACCGGCTACCAGCCGAAGTCTGCGGCCAATGACCTGGCCGTCTTCCAGTATACCAGCGGCACGACGCGCGAGTTGCCCGAAGCAGTCAAGCACACCCACCGTGCGCTGGTGACGCTGATGTTCGCGGCGCTGTATGGCACTGGTATCCGCCCGGGTGACGAGTTCTTCTGTCCATCCTCGCCCGCCTGGGGGCATGGCCTGTGGCACGGAACACTCGCGCCACTGGCGCTTGGCGTCTCGACCGGGACCTTCGCAGGGCGGTTCGATGCTGTACGCCTCATGAAGGCGCTGAGCGACTATCGCATCACGAACATGTCCGCCGCCGCCACTCACTACCGCATGATGAAGAACAGCGGGACGGCAGAGGATTATACGTTCCACTTCGAGAAGCTGTCCTACACCGGCGAACCGATCGATCCGGCGACGCTCGATTTCATCGACACCAGGTTCAAGGTGCCGGCGTGCAGCATGTACGGCACGACCGAGATCGGTGTCGTGTTGGTCAACTATCCGGGTGCTACCGATTATATCGTGAAGCCCGGCTCACTGGGCAAGGCGATCCCCGGCCAGCGTCTCGAGGTGCAGCGTGCAGACGGTACGCCGTCGGCGCCGGGAGAGACCGGGGAGCTTATGCTCTGGCGCCGCGATCGATGGGAAACGACCAAGGATCTGGCCCGGATCGACGATGACGGATATTTCTATCACTGCGGCCGCGCCGACGATGTCATCATCTCCGCCGGTTGGACGATGAGCGCTGTCGAGATCGAAAACACCATGCTGAAGCACCCCGATGTGCGTGAGTGCGCCGTCATCGGTGCGCCCGACGCAACGCGCGGTCTGGTGGTCAAGGCGTTCGTCGTCACCGACCGCGAACCCAGCGACGCTTACGTCAAGGAGCTGCAGGATTTCACGCGCGAGCGCCTCGCTCAGCATGAATTCCCGCGCCTCGTCGAATTCACGACCGAATTGCCAAAGACACCCGCCGGGAAAGTCCACCGCAAAGTGCTGCGCGACCGCGAGGCCGCAAAGGCCCTTGAACCTGCCAGCTAGAATTTCAGGAGAAGACAAATGGCCACCGTGCTCGAAAAACCGACCGACAAATTCCCGAAGATCACCGAGCAGGGGCTTGAGGACCTCCGCAAGCGAATTGGCGTCAAGATCACCGACACCCTCGAGCCGTGGAACCATGAGGCAACGCGCGACGCCATTCGTCATTACGCGCACGGAATCGGTGACGATAACCCCCTTTGGTGCGATCCTGAATATGCGGCGAAGACCAAATATGGGACCATCGTCGCGCTGCCCAGCTTCCTTTTCTCAACGAACCGGATCATTTCGGGCTATTGCGGCGGCCTGTCGGGCGTGCACGCCATGTGGGCGGGCGCCGACTGGACCTGGCACAAGCCGGTGCTGCGCAACGACACGATCGAAACCGACGCCTATCTGAAGGACCTGATCGAGCATCAGACCAAGTTCGCCGGGCGCAGCTTCCAGCAAATCTATCACGTCGATTTCCGCAACCAGCACGGCGATCTGGTCGCCGAGGGCGACAGCTGGGTCTTCCGCACCGATCGCGACGAAGCGCGCGAGCGTGGCACCAAATATACCGAGGCCCGGGGCCGGGTTGAGCAGCTGAGCGACGAGCAACTCGCCGAATGGGGCAAGCTCTACGCGAACGAGGAAATCCGGGGCGCGACGCCGCGCTACTGGGAAGACGTTCAGGTCGGCGATCAGCTTCCCCGCATGATGAAGGGCCCGATGACGGTCACCGGTTTCATCTGCTATGCGCAGGGCTGGGGCGGGCTTTACATCCGCGCCAACAAGATTGCCTGGGCCATGCAGCAGAAGCACCCGGGCCTTGGCATCAAGAACCGGTTCAACGTTCCCGATTGCCCCGAGCGTG
>JANMJZ010000282.1:0-8817 GCA_031371635.1 Sphingomonadales bacterium
AATCATGCTGTTGCTGCCGACGTCCTTCGCCCGTTCGATCATGCCGCTTTCCCGTGCCTGCGCTGCTGCCAGCAGTTGCGGCACCAACGCGGTCTCGGGCATGTTTTTCCAGTATTTGCGCGGCATTTCCTTCAGCATCGCGCCCACCTTCACCCGCGCAGGGTTAAAGATGCTGGCATAATAGGTCTTCCAAACGTCCTCGATGGGGTCGCCGTCGGGCGCGTCGGACTTTGCCGCGCCCGGCCCCTCGGTCAGCGTGTGCCGGTCCCAGTGAACGGTCAGTTCGGGCGTCAAGATCGACCAGCGCATGCTGGCGAACCGCCGCACGAAGAAGCCGGCATTGGCGCGGACGATCTGATGTTCGGGCTCGAACCACGCAACGAATCGCTCGTGCATGCCGCCGCCCAGCTGGTCGAAAACAGGCACTTCGCGGAACCGCAGAAAAGCGCGCATCTTGTGGATGTCACGACGCACAGCCTTGGCCAGTTCGTCGCAGCGGCGCACCAGCGGATCGGCATGATCGTCGATCAGCGTGCGCTGCACCTGCAGCCGCCAGAGCAAGGCATAGAGAAGTGCGAAACGTTCGGGGTCCGAATGGCAGACGACGCTGCGCGCCAGTTCGACGAAGGCGCGCGGCACTGAAAGCGTATTCTGCGGCCCGGTCGGGAAATCATTGTCGGCGAACAGGTCGGGCTCGCCCTGATTCCACATGACGCCTTCGGGCGGAACCCCCGCTAGCACCAGCGCACGCGCCGCATCGCGCCACCCTTCGAAATCGTCGGGTTCCGCGAGAACGACGCTGTGCAGCGTGGTTGTCAGTCGCGCTCTTCCTTCTCTGCCGGATCGATCGCTTCGGCCTTCTCGATCTCCTCGGGCTTGCGCTCCGAAAACACCGTGGCAAGCCGCGCGGCGTCCTCATCCGACATCGCGTCGGCGGCAGCCGGGAACATCTCCTCCTCTTCTTCGGTAATATGGTGATCGTATTCGGTCCGAAGCGCATCGAACGCCTGTTCCCAATCGTCCGACCCGTCGGACTTGGCGACCTCCACGATCATTTCGTCGATTTCCTTATGCTCGCTCACTGAATGCCGCGCATCGTCCTGAAGGTCGGGATTGGCCATCATCGTGGCATAGAGCGTCTGCTCCTCGGCGGCGGCATGCGCCGACACGTCGACGCGGAACTGTTCGAAAAGACCTGGCCGGTCCGATTCGGACGCCTCGGCGATGATGCTCAGCATAGTGCGATGGCGGTCGTGATCGGCCTTCAGGCTGTCGAAAATCGTGGCGTTCGCCATATTCTGTTCTCCGGTTTCCTGCTCAACCGATCAGGCGGCGAAAAGCTCCAGCTGTTCGACCGTGGGCGCGACGCGTGCACGCAGATCGGCACGGTCGAGCAACGCCGTCGGGCGCCAGTCGCTCGTCGAGATGAAAGGCCGCAGCTTCGTCAGCGAAACGGTCAGTCGCCCCACATCCGCAAGCGTCAGCTGGCGGTAACGCCGCGCCGCAAGGATGGCTTTCACCGCCTTCGTCCCCAGCCCTGGCACCCGCCACAGCGCCTCGCGCGGCGCACGGTTGACGTCGACGGGAAAACTCTCGCGAAATTTCAGCGCCCAGGCGAGCTTCGGGTCGATGTCGAGTGGCAGCATGCCGTCGACGGTCGCATCCTGCACTTCGCCGGGCGCAAAGCCATAGAAACGCATCAGCCAGTCCGACTGGTAGAGCCGGTGCTCGCGCATCAGCGGCGGGCGCTTGAGCGGCAAAACGGCGCTGGCATCGGGGATCGGTGAGAACGCCGAATAATAGACCCGCCGCATGCCGAAGCGGTCGTACAGCCCGCTCGCCCGCACCACGATATCGCTGTCGGTCGCGGCATCGGCGCCGACGATCATCTGCGTCGATTGGCCTGCCGGCGCATATCGCGGTGCCGATTTGTACTTCTTCTGGGCGTCGCGCGCGTCGATGATCGACGCCTTCATCTCGCCCATCGCACCTTCGATCCGCTCGACCGACTTTTCGGGAGCCAGCCTTTTCAGCCCGCCGACGGTCGGCAATTCGACGTTGATCGACACGCGGTCCGCGTGCAGCCCGGCTGCCTCGACCAGCGCCGGATCGGCATCGGGAATGGTCTTCAGATGGATATAGCCGCGAAAGTCATGGTCTTCGCGCAGCGACCGCGCCACCTCGACCAGTTGCTCCATCGTATAGTTCGAACTGCCGATGATGCCCGACGACAGGAACAGCCCCTCGATATAATTGCGCTTGTAGAAAGCGATCGTCAGGTCGACGACTTCCTTCGCAGTGAACCGCGCGCGGCGGACGTTGCTGCTCTTGCGGTTGATGCAATAATGGCAGTCGAAGATGCAGCTGTTCGTCAGCAGGATCTTGAGCAGCGAAATGCATCGGCCGTCGGGCGCATAAGCGTGGCAGATGCCCATGCCTTCGGTCGAGCCGAGGCCCTTGCCATCCTTGGAGTTCCGCTTGCTCGTGCCCGACGAGGCGCAGGATGCATCATATTTCGCGGCGTCAGCCAGGATTTCGAGTTTCTGTCGCGTGTCGAGCTGGGCCATACGTTCGTTATATGTTCCAATCACCCAAAGGTAAAGCGGACCAAATCAACGACTTATACGATTATCGCACGCCGACGGCAGCGAACCCGGGCGCGTCAGGCCCGACGTGCAACAGCAACTTGGCGGGCATCACCTCGACGCGGAACTTGGTGGTTTCGACGGTCTCGCCATCGAGGTTGACGAACAATGGCTCATGGCTCGTGAACTCGATCCAGGCGCTGCGCGCGGTCTTCGCCATGGCATCCGCGATTGCCGTGCCCGACACGGGATTGATCCAGTCGAGCAGCGCAGACGCCCGCTCCACGCCCGACATTTCGGGCAGGATCGTCAGGTCCAGCAGGCCGTCTGCGAGGTCGGCATCCGGGCAGAGCACGACGCCGCCGCCCGCTTGCCGCCCATTGCCGATGGCCGCGGCAATAAAGGCGCCCTCCCATTCGAACCCTTCGGCCCGGAAGCGGCCGGTCGAGCCCGAGAGGTCGCCGAACCGCGAGACGCCGGTCAGCAGATAGGCAAGGCCCCCCAGCCGTTTTTTCAGGTCCGGGTCGGTTTCCGCCGTCACCCGCGCGCCGAATCCGCCGGTGGCCATGTTGAAGAACGGCTTGCCGTCGAACTGGCCGACATCGATCGGGCGTGCGGTCTCTCCTGCGGCAATCAGCATCGCATGCGTCAGATCGTCCGCCGGTACACCGATCGAGCGCGCGAAGTCATTGGCCGTACCGAGCGGCACGACCGCAAAGCTGCACCCATCCGGCGGCGCCGCGCCGACCGCGGCGCCGAAGACTTCGTTGACGGTGCCGTCGCCGCCGCCCGCGACGATCGTCCCGATCTTGCCCTGCCGCGCATCCTCGACCGCGTCGCGAGTCAGTTGCTCGGCATCCCCTGCCTTTTCGGTCGTGACGACATCGACCGCGCGGCCCGTCTGGCGAACGGCCGCCAGGGCGTCCGCGACACGGGGATCGTCGGCGGCCTTGCCATTGAGGATCAGGCGCATCGGCAACACGGCTGGGGTCCGATTCAATCTTGCGGACGAAGGTCGGGCGGTATGGCGCCGTCGCGCAGCATGGCGACCGCGTCGTCGAGGCTCATGACGCGCTGGCCATCCTCGCCCAGGGTCCGGATCGCGACCGTACGCTCCTCGGCCTCGCGGCGGCCGACGACGAGGAGATAGGGCACTTTTGCCAGCGAATGCTCGCGGACCTTGTAGTTAATCTTCTCGTTGCGGACGTCGCTTTCGACACGCAGCCCGGCCGCGGCCAGCGCCGCCACGACTTCACCGGCATAACCATCCGCATCCGACACGATCGTCGCCACCACGGCCTGCACCGGTGCCAGCCACAGCGGAAACTTGCCCGCGTAATGTTCGATCAGGATGCCGATGAAGCGTTCGAACGTGCCCAATATGGCGCGGTGGAGCATGATCGGCCGGTGCCGGGCACCGTCCTCGGCAATGTAGCTGGCGTCGAGCCGCTCGGGCAGCACCGTATCGGTCTGGAGCGTTCCGACCTGCCACGTCCGCCCGATCGCATCGGTCAGGTGGAACTCGAGCTTCGGCGCATAGAAAGCGCCTTCGCCGGGCAATTCCTCCCAGCCCCATTCGGCCGTGTTGCGGCCCGTTGCCGCCACTGCTTCGCGCAGCGACTGTTCGGACCAGTCCCACATTTCGTCGCTGCCGAACCGCTTTTCGGGGCGCAGCGCGAGCTTGATGGCGTAATCGGAAAAACCCAGGTCACGGTAGACGAGGTCGAGCAGGTCGCAGAAGCGCTGCACCTCATCGACCAACTGGTCGGCCCGGCAGAAAATATGCGCGTCGTCCTGCGTGAACTGCCGCACCCGCATGATGCCGTGCAGCGCGCCATGCGGCTCGTTGCGGTGGCAACAGCCGAATTCGGCCATGCGCAGCGGCAGGTCGCGATAGCTTTTGATGCCCTGCTTGAAGATTAGGATATGGGCGGGGCAGTTCATGGGCTTCAGCGCCATCATGTCGCCCTCGCCCTTCAGCACGGGGCCTTCGCCGCCCGCCTGCGGCACCTCGTCGGGCACGGCGAACATGTTTTCGCTATACTTGCCCCAGTGGCCCGAGCGCTCCCACTGGCGCACGTCCATCAGCTGCGGGGTCTTGACCTCTTCATAACCTGCCGCGTCGAGGCGACGACGCAGGTAGGACTCGAGCTGGCGCCACAGCAGGAATCCCTTGGGATGCCAGAAGACGCTGCCGTGCGCCTCGGCCTGCAGGTGGAACAGGTCCATATCCTGGCCGATGCGGCGATGGTCGCGCTTGGCCGCTTCCTCCAGCCGGACGAGATGCTCGCTCAGCTGCTTCTTGTTGAGCCAGCCGGTGCCATAGATCCGGCTGAGCATCGCGTTGTTCTGGTCGCCGCGCCAATAGGCGCCCGAGACCCGGGTGAGCTTGAACGCCGTGGGATCGAGCTTGCCGGTCGAGGGCAGGTGCGGGCCGCGGCACATGTCCATCCACTTGCCGGCGCGGTAGACGGTCAGCTCCTCGCCCTCGGGCAGCTCGGACGCCCATTCGGCCTTGAACGTCTCGCCATCGGCCTGCCAGCGCGCGATCAGGTCGGCGCGGCTCCACACTTCGCGGACCAGCGGCTCGTTGCGGCCAATGATGGCGCGCATCTCGGCCTCGATCGCGGGCAGGTCTTCCTCGGTGAACGGCCGCTCGGCAGGCGCGAAGTCGTAGTAGAACCCGTCATCGGTCGACGGGCCAAAGGTGATCTGCGTACCGGGAAACAGGTTCTGCACGGCCTCTGCCAGCACATGGGCATAATCGTGACGCGCCAGTTCCAGTGCATCGGTCTCGTCGCGCGCCGTGACCAGCGCGAGCGTCGCATCGGCCTCCAGCGGGCGGTCTAGATCGCGCAATTCGCCGTCGACGCGCGCCGCCAGCGCCGCCTTGGCAAGGCCGGGCCCGATCGCCGCCGCAATCTGGGCGGGCGTCGTTCCGGGCGCAACTTCGCGCATCGAGCCATCGGGAAGGGCGATCTTGAGCATCTGGGACATCCCCGGCCTATGCCCGCGCCGGGCCGCACGGGCAAGACGAAGGCGGCGCCGTGTCAATGTAACAACGGTTCGTCTTGTTGTCTGAGGTTCATGCAACTCCTGCCCGCAGCGATCATTGAGCGGCGCGTCGCCACAATATGACGACTGAATGACAATCGGAGTTGATTATGCGTAATCTTGTTCTCGGTGCCCTGCTCGCCACGGCAGCCGCGACCCCCGCTCTGGCGCAGGACGCTGCAGCAGACGCGCCGTTCACCGGCCCGCACGTTGAGGCGCTTGCCGGCTATGACCATCTTGGTGGCACCGACAATGGTCGTGACGGCTTTCTTTATGGCATCGGCGCCGGCTACGACTTCCAGCTCGGCGGTGCCGTTGCCGGTATCGAAGGCGAATATGCCGATTCGACCACGCGCGGCAGCACGACCGACCTGGCGCTGATCGGCGACAGCGCGGGCCTGCGCACCGACCGCGACCTCTACATCGGCGCGCGCGTCGGCGTGGCGGTAGCGCCTTCGACGCTGCTCTACGTCAAGGGCGGCTATACCAATGCCCGATTCAAGACGATCTACAATGACGGCGCGGGCAACACGACCAACTTCGGCAACACGACCGACGGCTATCGTCTCGGCGCCGGCATCGAGCAGAAGTTCAACTTGTTCGGGCCGTCGGGCTTCATAAAGGCGGAGTATCGCTACTCGAACTACCGCAACCTCGACGTAGGCTCGACCAATGTTGACATCGACCTCGACCGGCATCAGGTCGTGGCGGGCGTCGGCGTCCGGTTCTGATCCGCTTATAGTCGGGTCGGGCGTGGCTACGCCAAGTAGCCGCAGCCCCCACAACAAACGGCGCGGGTTCACTCCCGCGCCGTTTTGCCGTCCACCCTATATTAACCCCCGTATGCGAAATTTGCGCAATGTCCCGTACTCGTGGTCCCGGCAATCTCGTGGCACGCCGCCCCATGACGGTGGCGCGTATCGATGCCGATGCGCACCAGGAATATGCCTCGATGATCGAGCAGGATCTTGGGGGCCGCCAGCCGAGCTATCGCGCCATCGATGACGGACTGCCGCCGAGCACTTTTTCACTGATGATGCGACCGCTCGCACTGTTCCTGTTGGCGTGCACCGCCCTCGTTGTCGTGGCGACCGCCTGGCTCTATCAGGCGGGCCATTTCGGCAAGCTGAAGCTGGGCGAGCGCGCGCCTGCTCCCGCGCCATCCGCCTCGTGGATGGGGGCGCGGCAGCCAGCGCCACCGCGGACGGTAACGCAGCCGCCCAAGCCCGAGGCGCCAGCGGCGAAACTCCCCGAGCCCAGGCCCGAACCTGCCCCGCCAGCCGAAGAACAGGAACCCGAGGCGAACGAAGGGGCCGATGGCGGCTCGAGCGAATAAGCGTTTGCGCACGATGTAGCATACGCTACACTTCCTGGCAGCTGAGGCAGGGGAACCGGGAAATGGCGGGCTTTCGAACGTATTTGGCAGCGATGGCGTTGACCATCTTCCTCTACACGGCGGTCGTCATCGCGCATCACGGGTGGAACCTGTTGCCCATTTTCTTCGGCGACATGGGTGCGATGGGCTGGCCCGGCCAGTTCAACCTCGACTTCATGTTCATGCTGACGCTGTCGGCGACATGGGTGGCATGGCGCCATCAATATACGCCGGGCGGGCTGGCCCTGGCCTTTCTGGCAGCGGTCGGCGGATCGGCTTTTCTCTCCGTTTATCTGCTGGCCGTAAGCTTCCAGGCGAGGGGCGACGCGCGGGCGCTCGTGCTGGGCACGCGGGCGTAACGGCGACGCGGACCCATCGGCGCCGACATAGAAGGGTCACGAGGAATTTACGTTTCGGCGCTATAACGATCGCATGTTTGGCAAGATCGACCGGTTCACGTTCAGGATGCTGCTCGTTGGCCTGGGCGTCGTGATCGCCTCGGTCATCGGCTCGCTTGCACTTACGACCAGCCTGAGCACCGGTCTGGACGCCGCGGCACAACGCACCGGCGTTATGATTGCCGTCGTGGTCCCGTTGATCGTCGCACCGATAGCCGTCAGTTCGCTGATCTGGCTCGTCGTCCGCAACCATCGTCTCCTCGTGGAGGTCGACCGGCTGGCCAATCACGACGACCTGACCGGCCTTATGAACCGGCGTGCGTTTTTTCGACGCGCCCGCGAACGAGTGGCGGCGGGCGACGAGCAACGGCCGGTCGCGCTCGCGCTGGCCGACCTCGATCATTTCAAGTCGATCAACGACAGCTATGGCCACGAGGTCGGCGACCGCGCGCTGCGCCATGTCGCGGAGGAAATCGCGCGTCACGCCCCCGAGGACGCCCTTGTCGCCCGGATAGGCGGGGAGGAGTTCGCGATCCTGTTCGAATGGACCAGCCTGCCCCTCGCCCGCGCCATGATGGAACGCGTCGGCGAGGCGGTCGCTGCCAGCCCCTGCGCGGTGGAGGGCGATGCGCGCGTCGCGGTAACCGTCAGCATCGGCGTCGCCATTGCAAGCACGGAACGCGACGTCGACACGCTGCTAAAACGCGCGGACGCCGCGATGTATGCGGCCAAGGACAACGGCCGCAACCAAACGCTGCTCGCGGCTTGAGGAAGCGTCCGGCCTGAGCGGCTATTCCGCCGCCACGCTTGTGACGCCGAACATGTCCACTTCGCCCGGGACGACATCCTCGTTTGCGGCCGCGTTCTTCGCCTTGGCACCCTTGCGTGCGTCGAAGCTGCCCCAGACGTCGCCCCAGTTACCCTTGGTGGCGGCCTTCGAATATTCGGTTGCCCGCGTTTCGAAGAAGTTGGCATGCTCGACCCCGTTGAGCAGCGGCGCGAGCCACGGCAGGGGGTGCTCGTCGATCATGAACATCGGCTTGAAGCCCATCTGGTCGAGGCGCCAGTCGGCGATGAAGCGGACGTATTTCTTGATGTCCTTGGCGGTCATACCCGACACGGGACCATCAGCGAACGCCAGATCGATGAAGGCATCCTCCAGCCGCACCGTGGTCTGGCAGCAGTCGAGGATGTCGTCCTTGACCGCCTTGGTCAGGCAATTCCGCTCCTTGGTAAAGGCGTGGAAAAGCTTGATGATCCCTTCACAATGCAGGCTTTCGTCGCGCACCGACCAGGACACGATCTGGCCCATGCCCTTCATCTTGTTGAAGCGCGGGAAGTTCATCAGCATCGCAAAGCTCGCGAAAAGCTGAAGCCCCTCGGTAAAGCCGCCGAACATCGCCAA
>JANMJZ010000283.1:0-1996 GCA_031371635.1 Sphingomonadales bacterium
TTGGCGAGCGCCCGGTCGACCAGTGTGGTAAGTTGGGGGTCCCCGAAGCGCTGCCACCATTGCCGCTCGATCGGCGCCGTCGGTCCGGTCGCGGTTCGCCACGCTGCAGGTGGCACGACGACTGCTGCGGGGGGGGTCGGCGGCGTCCGTCCGGCGCATGCCGACAGGGCGGCCAGCGCAGTCAGCGCAAAAACCGGCTTCACCGCCGGGCCGCCGTATCGATGCGCGCTTCCACCGACATGCCCGGGCGCAACCGCGCGGCTAGTGGCTGGTTCGGGTCGATTGCAATGCGCACGGCAATGCGCTGCGCGACCTTGACGAAATTGCCCGTCGCATTGTCGGGACGGATGACGGCGAACTCGCTGCCCGCTGCGGGGGCGAGCTGCTCGACCCGGCCGGTCAGCCTGGCGCCGCCAAGGGCATCGACGGTAAAGGTCGCACGCTGGCCGTGTACGATCCCTGCGGTCTGCGCTTCCTTGAAATTTGCCACTACCCAGACTCGGTTCGGCACGAGGAACAGCAATTGCGTGCCCGCCGTCACGAACTGGCCGAGACGGACGCCGATCTCGCTCACCTGTCCGTTCTGCGGTGCGCGGATGATCGTGTTTGCAAGATCGATTTCTGCAAGTCGTAGTGCGGCATTGGCGTTCTGCACCGCCGCTTCCAGCCCGCCACGGCCCACGGTCACCGTTCGCACCTGCTCCTGCGCGATGGTCCGCTGCGCGCTGGCCTGGGCGACACCGGCTTCGGCCTGACGCAGCGCCGCCAGAGTCTGGTCGCGCTCCCGCAGCGACAGCGATCCCTGGCCGACGAGTTCGTTGACCCGGCGCATGTCGGCCTGGGCCCGGAGCAACTGTGCGCGGGCATTGGCGACGGCCGCTTCCTGACCGGAGACCGAAGCCTGGCTCGACCGGGCGCTCTGGCTTGAATTGGCGAGGCTTGCCTGTTGCGCGGCGACGTTCGCCCGGGCCTGTTGCACGCGCTGCCGGTAAATGCGGTCGTCGATCTGCGCCAGCGGCTGCCCCTGCCGCACCTGTGCGAAATCTTGCACGTACACCTTCGTCACATAGCCGCTGACCTGCGGCGCAATCACCGTCGTCTGGCCGCGGACATAGGCATTGTCGGTCGTCTGGACGTTTCGCGCGAACGGACCCAGACCCCAGGCGAAGAGCGCCAGCGCGACACCGCCGATCAGAAACAGCACGAAAAGCGCCGTCATCCCCTTGCCGCTTCGCGGTGGCGCCCAGCCGCGCGCGCGCGCCTCCGGCTGCGTTTCCGTCTCGACAGGATCCTCCAGCCGCTCGTGGGTAATCACGGGTTCATCTTCGACGGTGTCGGGGCGGGTGGGCGTAGGGCTATCAGTCATTGGCGGCTCGCGAGCATGCGTTGAAGGGCTAGGAGTTCTGCGCCCAGCGGATTGATCCCCCTGATGCGCAAATAGAGCCAGCGTCCGCCGAGCCAGACGAAGGCGAGTCCCGACAGCAGCGCGATGAGCAGGAACATGTCGTTGAACGCCAGAATGTTTGCCTCGCGCGTAACTTGTTGTGCCAGCAGGCCCGCCCCTTGCATTTGGCGCAGCATCGGGTCGCCCGTGGTACGCGAATAGGCGCCCGACAACTGCTGCAGCCTGAGTACGATTTGCGGGTCGGTCATTACCAGCGACTGCACCAGCTCGCTGCTGTGGTACTTCTCGCGAATAATCTGGAAGCTGCCGAGCGCGGCGGTGCCGCCCAATCCGCCCAGCGTCTGCGACAGGGAAAAGACGGCCGAATAGGAAACCATATGGCTGGGCCCCTGCGCCAGCGCCCGCAGCAGGCCGGCCATCATCGTCGGCCCCAGGAAATAGATCGCGGCAAAGGCGATCATAGACTGGGTGACGTAAAGGTTCGCCGGGCGAGTCAGGTTGTTCGTGCTCGCGTCGAGCCACGCCGCAACCCCGATCAGCGCGACCGAGATCACGATCTGCCGCAGCAGGTCGAGCGGGTTGAGCGTCGCT
>JANMJZ010000298.1:0-3038 GCA_031371635.1 Sphingomonadales bacterium
GCCCGCTCGGCGGGCACTTACGTGCAGGTCGTAGGTCGCGACCGTGGCATGGTTATCGTGCGGCTCAACTCGGGCGAGCAGCGCTATATTCACGCAAATTGCCTGGCGACGGTGGGTGCGGTGTCGAACCCCGACAACGCGAACACCAACCTTGCCAAGGCCGGCCGCAACCGGTGGAAGGGCATCCGTCCGCTGACGCGCGGTGTTGCCAAGAACCCGGTCGACCATCCGCATGGTGGTGGTGAGGGCCGGACTTCGGGCGGTCGCCATCCGGTGACGCCATGGGGCAAGCCGACCAAGGGCGCCCGTACGCGCAACAACAAATCGACTGACAAGATGATCATCCGGTCACGTCACGCCAAGAAGAAGAGGTAAGGCTATGGCCCGCTCAGTCTGGAAAGGTCCGTTCGTCGACCTCCATCTGCTGAAAAAGGCAGAAACCGCGCAGGATGCAAACGTCCGTACGCCGATCAAGACCTGGTCGCGACGTTCGACGATCCTGCCGCAGTTCGTCGGCCTGACGTTCAGTGTCTACAATGGCCGCAAGTTCGTACCGGTCTCGGTCAACGAGGACATGGTCGGGATGAAGCTCGGCGAGTTCGCGCCGACGCGTTACTTCCCCGGCCATGCCGCGGACAAGAAGGGCAAGCGCTGATGTCGAAGCCCAAATCTCCCCGTCGCGTTGCCGATAACGAGGCGCTGGCGACATCGACCGCGATCCGCGGGTCGGCTCAAAAGCTTGGCCTCGTTGCTGCGCTCATCCGCAACCGCAAGGCGGGCGATGCGATGAACATCCTGCAGTTTTCGACGAAGTCGATGGCGATCGACGTGCGCAAGTGCCTCGCTTCGGCGATCGCCAATGCGGAGAACAACCACAACCTCGATGTCGACGCACTCGTCGTAACCGAAGCAAGCGTCGGCAAGGGGCTCAGCATGAAGCGTTTTGCCACGCGCGCGCGGGGTCGGTCGGCGCGCATCGTGAAGCCGTTCAGCCGTTTGCGCGTCGTTGTGCGCGAAGTTCAGGATCAGGAAGCCTAATATGGGTCAGAAATCCAACCCGATCGGGCTGCGGCTCCAGATCAACCGGACATGGGACAGCCGTTGGTACGCCGACGGTGCCGATTATGGCCGCTTGTTGCTCGAAGACCTGAAGATCCGTCAGTTCATCTTCAAGTCGATGCCGCAGGCGGCGATTTCGAAGGTCGTGATCGAGCGTCCGGCGAAGCTGTGCCGCATATCGATCTATGCGGCCCGCCCCGGTGTCATCATCGGCAAGAAGGGCGCGGATATCGAAAAGCTGCGCAAGACGATCGGATCGATGACTTCGTCGGACGTTTCCCTGAATATCGTCGAAATTCGCAAGCCCGAGATCGACGCCAAGCTGGTCGCACAAGGCGTTGCCGACCAGCTCGAGCGGCGCATCGCCTTTCGTCGCGCCATGAAGCGCGCGGTTCAGTCGGCGCTGCGTCTGGGTGCCGAAGGCATCCGCATCACGTGTGCCGGTCGCTTGGGTGGAGCCGAGATCGCGCGGACCGAATGGTACCGCGAAGGTCGGGTACCGCTCCATACGCTTCGTGCCCACGTCGATTATGCCGAGCATGAAGCGCACACTGCCTATGGCGTGTGCGGCATCAAGGTATGGATTTTCAAGGGCGAGATACTGGGTCACGACCCGCTTTCCCAGGAGCGGCTGATGATGGAAGCGCAGACTTCCGGCGTCCGTCCGCAGTCCGACCGTCGCTGATAGGCTGAACAGACATGCTGCAACCTAAAAAGTCGAAGTTTCGCAAGACCTTCAAGGGCAAGATTCACGGCGACGCCAAGGGCGGGACCGAATTGAATTTCGGATCCTACGGTCTGAAGGCGCTCGAGCCCGACCGGATCACCGCGCGTCAGATCGAAGCTGCGCGTCGTGCGATTACGCGTCATATCAAGCGTCAGGGACGTTTGTGGATCCGCGTGTTTCCCGATGTGCCGGTGACAGCCAAGCCTGCCGAAGTCCGCATGGGCAAGGGCAAGGGTGCGATCGAATTTTACGCCGCGCGCGTGAAGCCGGGCCGCATCCTGTTCGAGCTCGACGGCGTGCCGGGTCCGATCGCCGCGATGGCGTTCAGCCGGGCCATGGAAAAGCTGCCGATCAAGACCAAGGTCGTTGCCCGTCTCGGTGACTTTTCGCATCTGGGAGCCGAATAATGGCTAAGATTGCCGACTTGAAGGTCAAGTCCGACGACGAGCTACTGGGTCAATTGACCGAGTTGAAGCGTGAGGCGTTCAACCTGCGCTTTCAGGCCGCGACGAACCAGCTCGAAAGGCCGAGCCGTGTCCGCGAGGTGCGCCGCACCATCGCCCAGATCAAAACTCTCCAGACTGCTCGCGGCGCTGCTGCTTCGAGTGGCCAGTCCGCGCGTGCCGCGGGCGCAGCAAAGTAAGGAAGCCAGGACGATGCCAAAGCGCGTTCTCACCGGCGTCATTGTCTCCGACAAGGGCGAAAAGACTGTGGTGGTCAATGTCGAGCGGAAGGTAAAGCACCCGCTGTACGGCAAGATCATCCGTCGCACGAAGAAGTATCACGCCCATGACGAGGCGAATGCGTTCAAGCTCGGTCAGACGGTCCGCATCGAAGAATGTGCGCCGATCAGCAAGCTGAAGACGTGGAAAGTGATCGAAGGTAGCGGCGTGGCCGATACCGGCGTCGAGGACAACGCGTAATGATCCAGATGCAATCCAATCTTGACGTCGCGGACAATAGCGGCGCGAAGCGTGTTCAGTGCATCAAGGTGCTGGGCGGCTCCAAGCGCAAGTTTGCGGGCGTCGGCGACGTGATCGTCGTGTCGATCAAGGAAGCGGCACCCCGTGGCAAAGTGAAGAAGGGCGACGTGCACCGCGCCGTCATCGTTCGCACGGCCAAGGATATCCACCGGGCCGATGGCTCGACGATCCGTTTCGATGGGAATGCCGCCGTGCTGGTCAACAAGAACGAGGAGCCGATCGGCACGCGTATCTTTGGGCCGGTGTGCCGCGAGCTGCGCGCCAAGAAC
>JANMJZ010000303.1:0-2983 GCA_031371635.1 Sphingomonadales bacterium
CTGCATGGAAGGGCTGCCAAAAACGGACTAGTGGGAAACGACCGAAGGGCGGCTGGTCTGTGATAGGTATTCAATCGGGCCGCCTCATCTTAAACAGTCGGTCCTCAGTAATTTCGAAATAGTCCGCTGGCCCCCCACCGCGCGTGATCGGGTGCGGACGCGCCGTCTGGTAAACACCATCTTCGAGCATGTTGAGATCGATATGAATCGCGACAGCCTCGCCAATCACAAGCCATTGGTCGAGTTCGAGAGCGTCCTTTGTTTTGAGTTGGATCATTTGGCTCAAGCGGCACTCGAAATGGGCCGGGCTACCTGCCACGCGGTTGGGCTTGACGAGCAACGACGGCAACGCATCTAGCCCGGCAAGATGGAACTCGTCGACGTCCGGGTCCACGGTTGCCGAGCTCGTGTTCATCTGCCCCGCTTGTGACATTGTCGCAAGGTTCCAAACGAACTCGCCCGTTGCTTTCACATTAGCCACCGTATCCTTCCAACCCGAAGAGGAAAAAGCGACCAGCGGCGGACGATAATTGATCAGATTGAAGAAGCTATATGGTGCGAGATTGCGTGCGCCGTTCACGCTCACCGTGGAAATCCAGCCTATTGGCCGGGGCGCGATGATCGCGTTCAAGGGATCGTGTCGAAGCCGGTGCCCGTCCTTGGGCTCGTAAAAGTGATATTCGCTCATCGCTGGCAATATGCTCGGCGGACCAGACGGATCAAGGTGTAAGCAACCAACGCGGGGCGGCCCGCGCGAGTGACTGGCTTGGTGCTGTCAGTCTTATACGAACCGCTCTCCCACGAGTACGACGTCCCGGTGAATGATCCGGATGCGACGGGCGGTCGGTTCGGCCACCGGCGGGCGCGAATAACTCCAGACGCTTTCCTGGCCGGGCGCAATCGGATCGGGTCGAACGGGCGGCATCGTTTGTACTTCACAACAGGGCGCGTGATCCACATAAGGACTTGGTCGACTTATTTCAGCGACAACCCGGAACCCAATTATGCTCATCGGGATCGTTGGCGCAGGCCTGGCCGGGCTTTCGGCAGGCACCGAGCTTGCCAAGGCCGGTCACGCAGTATCGATGTTCGACAAGGGGCGCGGGCCCGGCGGCCGCATGGCTACGCGCCGGGTGCAAACTGACGCAGGAGATGCGCAGTTCGATCCCGGCGCGCAGTATTTTACTGTCCGGGATGCGCAGTTCGCGGCGCAGGTCGAACAATGGGCTGCGGCAGGCCATGCCGCGCTCTGGCCCGCCGCAGGCGATGGCGCCTGGGTCGGGACGCCCGCGATGAACGCGCCGGTCAAGGCATTGGCAACGCGTCTAGACGTGCAATGGGATGCGCGCGTCGAGGCGATGGAGCGCGACCAGAACGGCTGGATTTTGCAGCGCGAGCAGTCTGGCAGTGCGCGCTTCGATGCACTGATCCTCGCCCTCCCGGCAGAGCAAGCTGCGGAAATGCTTACACCGATTGACGCGGACCTCGCGACGCTTGCAGCAGGCACACTCTCGGCGCCCTGCTGGACCGTCATGGCGGCGTTCAGCAGCCCCGTGGCGCACGACGCCGATGTTCTGCTCGCCGATGGCGGCCCGATCGGCTGGGCGGCGCGAAATTCGGCCAAGCCAGGTCGGCACGGACCCGAGGCATGGGTCATCCAGGCGACGCCCCAATGGTCAACCGATCATCTTGAGGATGTGCCGGTTAGCGTTGTCAGCGACCTGATCGCGGCATTCGCGGCCCGCACCGGCCCCCTGCCAGTGCCACTGTCGGTAACCGCGCACCGGTGGCGCTACGCCCGATCAGGGAGCGCGGGCGGCGCGTTTCGCTGGGATGCGACGCGGAAGCTGGGGTTGTGCGGCGACTGGTTGCTTGGGCCCCGGGTCGAAGCGGCTTGGCTGTCGGGCCATGCCCTCGCCCACGCCATCTGCGCATGAGCACTCCATTGATTGAGCGCCTGCAGCTCGACAAGGTCGTCAAGAGCGTTCCGGGCGGGCGCGTCCTCTTCCGCGACCTCGATCTGACGGTCGAAAGCGGCGAGCTCGTCGCAATCCTCGGCGAATCGGGGTCGGGCAAGTCGACCCTGCTCAACGTCATCGCAGGCCTTGACACGATCGACGCCGGAAATGTGGTCATCGAAGGCCAATTGCTTGTCGGGCTCGACGACCGTGCGCTGACTGCGTTACGCCGCCGCCACATCGGCTTTGTCTTTCAGGCGTTTCACATCCTGCCCTATCTCGACGTCCTGAAGAACGTCGCGCTGCCGCTGGCACTTGCCGGCGGCGATCCGCGCGCCGCCAGCATCGAAGCGCAACAAATGCTGAGTGCTGTCGGTCTCGGCGACCGCGCCGAGTCCTTCCCGCGCGACCTGTCGGGCGGCGAGCTTCAGCGCGTCGCGATCGCGCGCGCACTGGTCCACGGCCCCGCGCTGATCCTAGCAGACGAGCCGACCGGTAACCTCGACCCCGATACTGCCGCTCAGGTGATGGACTTGTTTGCGAAAGCGACACGCGAACGCGGCGCCGGGGGTGTCCTCGTCACGCATTCGGCAAGCGCTGCTGCTGTTGCCGACCGCGTGCTCCGCCTCACGCCGACCGGCCTCGTCTGTGGCTGACCAAGCGTTCGCGCTGAACCCGGTCACGCGCTGGCTGATCGCCGGTGACTGGCGGCAACACCCGGCGCGGATTGCCACAGCGGTCGTTGCGATCGCGATCGGCGTTGCCCTGGGCTTTGCCGTGCATCTGGTGAACGCGTCGGCACTGGTGGCGTTCGGCCAGGCCGTGCGGACGGTGAATGGGGCGGCCGATCTGCAGGTCCGGGCTGCCGGGCCGCTGGGTCTCGACGAGATGCTTTATCCCAAGGTGCTCGCAATAGTGAGGGTGAGCGATGCCAGTCCCGTCGTCGAGCTGAAGGTGACGGGTGGCACGCGAGGGGGGGCGACACTTTTGGGGATCGACGTCCTGCGCGCGGTGAACGTCACGCC
>JANMJZ010000315.1:0-19197 GCA_031371635.1 Sphingomonadales bacterium
GAGCGAGAAACCGTAATATTGCCCGTCCTCGACCAAACCGCGATAGCCGGTATCCCAAAGCCGATTGCGGAATGCCTCGACGCCGCCGACGAGCAGGGTCCGGACGGCGGGCACGTTGAGCGAACCTGCCAAGGCCGTCCGCACGCTGACCGGCCCCTTGAAACTGCGGTCGTAATTCTGCGGCACGTAAAGTCCGGATGCCGTATCTAGCTGCACGGGGGAATCGTCGAGGATCGACGCAGGCGTCAGCCAGCCTTTTTCGATCACCTGCGCATAGAGAAAAGGTTTCAAGGTCGACCCGGCCTGGCGATAGGCATTCGCCCCGTCCACCTGGGCGGCAGTCGAGCCGAGCCCGACGCCGCCGACATAGGCGAGTACGTCGCCCGTCGCATTCTCGATCACGACGACGGCACCATCGCGCGCTCGGCCGGGGCCGAGGCCCTGTAGCTGGCGGCTGAGTGCGATGGTCGCGACGCGCTGGATGTCGGCGTCGAGCGTGGTGGTGACGCGCAGGCCCGGCTTGTCGAGGAGGCGGGCGGCAAGGTGGGGGGCGAGGCCGGGATCGAGCGCCCGTGCGCGTTCCGACGAGAGCGCGCTAGCAGTCGTCGTGGCGATGGGCGCGCAATCGCGCAGTCCGGCAATCCGGCACGCGCGCGCCGCGACCTGCGATACGGCGGCGCGTGGATCGGGGAGCAGCGCAGCGACGACCAGCGCATCCGTTCGAGACAGTTCAGAGGGCGGCTTGCCGAACATGGCCTGTGCCGCCGCCCCGATGCCCTGCGCTTCCCCCCGGAAGCCGGCCAGGTTGAAATAGGCCTCGAGGATCTGGTCCTTCGACCATTGGTCTTCGAGCGCCCAGGCCGCGCGCATCTGGCGCAGCTTGTCGCGCCAGTCGCGCGCACCGGGTCTGGCAAGATCGCGCGACAGGAAGCCGGCAACCTGCATCGAGAGCGTCGAGGCGCCCCGCGACCGCTCCCCTGACAAGCGCGCAAGCAACGCGCCGCCGAGCGCGAGGAAATCGACGCCGCCATGATAGCGAAAGCGCCGGTCTTCGCTTGCCACGACCGTGTCGACGAGCGCGGGGGACATGTCCTTCAACCGCACCCAGGCCAGCCGCCGCGCCTTGAAGGCGACACGCTCGCTGTCGAGCAGCGTGCCATTGCGGTCGTAAAGCCAGGCTTCGGACGGCTGCCAGCCCGCCACGACCCGGCCATAGACTGGCAGCGGCGGCGGAAGGGTGAGGAGGAAAAGAGCGAGCAGCCCGATGAGCGGGACAGCCAGCAGGGCCGCCCGCCGGCTCACATTCCCACCTCTATCCCCCGGTTCGGCAGCGCGGCACGGACTTCGGGCGAGTACATCGCCTCGACACGTGTCGGCGGCAGGCCGAAACGCCCGACGCCATTGAGACGCACGACATAGCTGACAGTCACCCGTCCGCGCGGCATCCAGCCGAAATATGCGCGCCACGCATCGCGGCCGCGTTCGACATAGCTCGGGCTGCTGCCCTCGCTGCCGGTCAGGTTGCCGAGGATCGAAGACTGGCCGCCCAGCCCGCCGATGATCGTCGCGCCCGGCGGCACCGGATCGCTGATCACCACCCAGTTACGGTCGGCCGTTGCATCGACCGTGATCGTGACCTTCATCACGTCCCCGCGGGTGAGGCGTCCCTTGACCTTCTGGCTGACCATTTCTGTCGTCTTTTCCATGCGATACCCGGCGTAAAGCGGCTGGAGCAGCGGCACCGCGGCGCTCACCGAGACCATCGCCCAGGGACCGGCGCCACCCGACTGGGTCAGCGTCAGCGGCCCGGCGACTGCGGGCAGGCGCAGCGCCGGGGCTGTCGCCGCCATCGGCCAACCCTGCGTCCGGCTGACTCCGCCAAGCGCGACCGTGGTCGTGCCCGCGACGGCGCTGGCCGGATAAAGTGCCGCAAAGCGCCGCGCGACGACCGTGCCCCACGCATTAGCGGGCGTGGTGTCCCAATGGCTGCGTTGCTGGCGGAGCGCGACGCCGACCATCATCTTCGGCCCCTCATTCTCCCAGCCGGGACGGCCGAGGATCGCACCCAATGCCTTGAGCACCATTTCGTCGTCGCTGACCATCATCCACCACGGTGCGGTACTGGCGTCGGTCAGGTCGATCCGGGTGCCTTCATAAACGAGCCGCCGTCGCAAAGTCCCTTCGGCCACGCCGCGCAGCGCCGTCGCGTTCCTGAGGCCCGGCGTCCGGTCGATGGCAATGAGCCAGTCGGCGAGCGCACCGGTCGGCATGTCGGCAGGCGCGATGTCGATCGCCCCGAGAAGCGCCGGGGTAGACGCGCCGTTGCGGGCGAGCGCGGCCAGTGCCGCGACCTTGAACAGGCGGTTGTCGACCGGGCCATAGGCGTCACGCTTCAGCCGTCCCTCGATCACGGCCTTCATGGCCTCGACCGCCTTGGCCTTGGCGGCCTCGGGCATTGCGAAACCGGCCTCCGCCGTCATCGACAGGGCATAGGCGGTCAGCGCTTCCGACCCCGGCCATTCGCCGGGGAAGTAGCGGATCAGCCCGTCGCCATCCTGATAGGTCGGCAGCGCCCCCGCGAGCGTTCCCCAGGCCCCCGCATCGCCGAGCACGACCGCGCGGCTGAGCTGCTGTTCGAAGCAATTGTACGGATAGGCCGACATATAGTCGCGCACACCGGCAAGCGGTGGGGCCAGGCTGTCCGACAGTTTCACATCGACATAGCTGCCAGCGAGCGCGCCCGCGGGCGGGCTGATCGGGATCCCCGAGCCCGCCCCAACGCGCGCTAGGGTTGCTGCCCAGACCTCGAACGGCACGGCAGGCACGATCTCTTGCGAGACGGCAACGCGATCCACTGCCTTACCGTCTTCCGACTTCGCCTCAACGGTCCAGTCGAGTTTCGCCAGCCCTTCGGGCGCGGTCAGGTTCCAGGTCACCGCCTGCGCGCTGCCGGGGGCAAGATCGACGGTCAGCGGCTTGCCATTGGCGATGCCGGGATTGACCTTGACCGTCGCGGTCACGCGCATCGGCTTGTCGCTCGAATTGCGCAAGGTGAAGCTCGCACCGAAGAAGTCCCCCGTCCGGACCAGCGGCGGCAGTGCGGAGAAGAGCTGCAGGTCCTGACTCGTCCGCACGCTCGCCATGCCGGTGCCGAACAGGTCGCTCCCCGAGGTGGCGATGGCGACCATTTTGAACGAGGAAAGGGCATCCGACAGTTGCACGGGGATGCGCGCACGGCCATTGGCGTCGAGGGCAACGCGGCCCTTCCACATCAGCACGGGCTTGAAATCGTCGCGCGTGACCGCCGTGGCATCGCCGCCCCCGCCACCTGCTTCGACAGCCTTCTTGCCATAATGCCGTTTGCCGACGACCTGCGTCTGACCGGTCGACGTCAGCACGTCGAGGGTGCGGTCGCCCATCATCGCATCGATCAGTTTCCAGCTGTCGTTCGGCTGCAGTTGCAACAGCGCCTCGTCGACGGCGGCAAAGGCGATCTCGGCGGAGCGCGCCGGCTTGCCGTCGGGCTGCGTTACCGCGACGTCGACCTGCGCCGTGTCGCGCACGGCGTATTTGGGCTTGTCGGCGGTGACCTTGACGTCGAGGCTGTGGCCTTCCCAGCCGACCTTTACCTTGGCGATCCCAAGGCGATAGCTCGGCTTGGCGAGATCAACGAGCGCGGTCGGCTCGGCGCCTTCGCGGCTGACGAAGGGCAGGTGCCAGCGGCGCGCGAGATCGGCCCACCAGAGCGACCAGCCGCCGATGCGCCCGCGCACCGCCATGACCGAGACATAAACGTCAGGCGCATAGCTCGCGGGCATTGGCACCGACACGACCGGGTCCTTGCCCGACAGCTCGGTGACGAAGCTCGACAATATGCCCTCGCGCTCGACGGTGACGAGCGCGGTCGCCGACCGGAACGGCATCCGCACCTGGAATTTGGCGGTCTCGCCTGCCTTATACTCCTTATTCTCGGCGATCAGGTCCATGCGGTCGCCGTTGTCGCCGCCGAACCACCAGTCATCTTCGCCTGCAAGCCAGACAGTGCGGACCGCGCGCGCGACATTGCCATCGGCGTCGGTTGTGGTCGCGACCGCGACGACTTCGCCCGAAACGCCTGGGTTGAGCTTGCACGACGCGAGCCCCTTGTCGTCGGTCGTCGCCGAGCAGGTCGCGCCGATCTTGGTCACCTTCGACTGGTTGTCATAGGCGTAGAAACCGCCGATGAGCCGCCGTCGCGCGGTGATCGTCTCCCGCGTGTAGAGATCGACTACGATGCGCTGGCCCTTCTTGACCCTGTTCTCGGCATCGAGGGCAACGAACTGCAGGCGCAGGTCGCTGTCGCGCATCAGCCAGCCATCGGTCTTCATGCCCAGCTTCACGGCGGACGGGTTGAGCAGCAAGGTGCGCGACGCCGTCAGCGTTTCGCCGTTTGCGTCGAGGTAATCCATTTCCACTGTCATCGCCGTCGTCGCGTCGATGGCTTGCGCGATCTCGATCTGGGTTTGCGCGGTGCCGTCATCCTTCAGCGTGACCGGCAAGGTCTGCGACAGCGGCAGCGGCGTGTCCGGCGCCTTGCCATCCCCATCGAGCGGCGTGGTTCCTTCCTTCAGCGCCTCGCCGCCGAAGGTCCAGCCGTCCCAGCCGGCAGGATCGACCGAGCTGGTCGAGAACGCCGTGCGCAGGGCGACCGGCAGGTTCGACGCGCCGCCGCCCGACAGATAGCCAACGAACAGGTCGAGCGGCACGAGCTTGGGGCGTACCAGCGCCTCCTTCGGCCCCGTCACTGTCGCGCGCATCGTCGGCAGCTTGTACTCGTCGACCCGGACAGACTGGCCGGTGTAAATCGTCTTGTCGCCGACGATGATATTGAGGTCGTAATCGCCCATCGGGGCGCTGGCGGGCGCGGTCCAGCTACTTTCGCCCACCCCGTCCGCGCCGATCCTGACCGGCATGTCGAACTGCGTGTCAGACCCCCGGTGCGACAGCCGCAGCGTCCCTTCGATCCCCTGCGCCAGCGCGAACCCGGCGCCCACGGGCTTGCGCAGGATGTGCTTCATGTTGACGGTCTCGCCCTGCTTCATCAGCGTCCGGTCGAACACGGTGTGCAGGATGTCGTCGCGCGCCGAATAGCCATAGGGCAGGTCGAAATCATAAGGGCGGATGCCCTGCCCCCATTCGGTAAGTGTAAAGCTGAAGTCATCGGCCAGACGCGCCGAGACCATCAGCGCGTGGCTCTCCGAATTCTCGTCGCAGCTGGCGTAGGTCTGAGGTTCGGGCAGGCCCGACCTGATCATCAGCCGCCCTTGGGCGTCGCTCGCGCCGCGGGCGATCAGCTGGCCGGTGCAGCTGTCGGTGATGCGCACATCAGCGTTGGCGACAGGCTTGCCGCTGTCGAGCGCGGTCACCCAGGCGAGCGAGGCTTCGCGTCCCCATTTGAAATGCACCGCCATATTGGTGACCAGCGCCCCTGCCGCGACATAGCGCACGGCATTACGGCCAAGTAGCGCCTTGCCGAGGATCGGTGAGGCCAGTTCTACGATGTAGAAACCGGGTCGCACGAAGCCCACGCCGACGACCTCGAAATCCTTGCCGTTGCCCGGCAGGTCGAGCTGCAGGGGCTTTCCGCCGCCGTTCAGCAGCGGCGTCGCGCCGGTATAGTTCACCGACTTGCGATTGCCGTCCTTGTCCTCGGGCCCTTCCTCGCGGAAGTCATTGTCGTTCGCCTTGTCGAGCCGCCGCAGCCAGTCGGCAACGACGGCTTCGCGCGAGTCACCGCCATCGACGCGCAGCATGTTGCCCTGGATGGGGCGCATGTTCATCGCGAGCTGCGGCTCGACCGCGCGCACGGTGACAGGCAGCGCACTGCCCGCCTTCGATTCAATGATGCCGAACGGGGCGGCGAATTTCACCAATGGTGGCGCGGGGTCGAACTTTACCTGCAGGGGAAAGCGTTCGGCATTGGCCAGCGTGCGGCCGCTGGCATCCCTGATGCCCGTGGGCAGCGTAAGTGTGGCAGCCTGCGCCTCCGGGAAGGGACCCTTGAAGTCGAGATCGGCGATCTCGGGATCGCTGCGGTCGCCGTCGGCAATCTTCGGCGTTCGCACCGTTCCGTCGGCGAAGGAAAGCTTGATCGCCTTGGCCAGCGCCATCGGAATGGGGGCAGCAAAGCGGACATGCGCGTCGCTGACCGGATTACAGCCCGCCTGCGGGTTCACGCGCGTGCATTCCCAGCGCGCCTCGAACGCCTTGCGCACGGTGAAGTCGAAGCGCTGGAGACGGCCTGCCGTGCGACCATCGGCGCTTGCTATGCCGGCATCCCAGACCAGCGCGACGTCGCGCCCGGCGGGCAACGGACGTCGGCATTTTACAGGCACGATCGTCGATAGGGCCTTGGCCTTGTCTGCCGCGTTTGTGGGGAGCACCTGAGGCTGCCCAGCCTGTTCGAGGAAATTGCGGAGCTGCCAATTGTCCGCGCCAAGCCCGTCGATGATCGTGGCCGCCACTTCGGGCTTCAGCACGTCGACCGTAATCTTCTCGCCGATGCCGTCGACCGCGCAATAGGCGTTGGCCCCGACCGACGCCGCCGTCGGCGCGACATTCGTTGCGACGAGGAAGACCTGTTCCTCCTCGATGTTCGAGTCATTGCCGCTGAGCACGCCGCGTGCCGAAGGGCCGCCAGTATCGATGGTGAAGCTGCGCGCGCCCTCGAGCTGTGCGCCCCGGGCGGACGCCAGTCCGTCGTTCAGGTCGACCTTGCACGTCAGTCCACCGGGTAGCGCCTTTTCGAAATCATAGACAAAGGTTTGCGTGTCGACCCAGCGACCATTGGCGCCGACCGGGCAGCTCAGCTTTGCCGGGGGCGCTGCACGCGGATCGCCCAGCGGGACCATGGCTTCAGAGAAGCGCATGGTGAAACGTTCGATCGCGCCGCCGTTCGAGCCTGCCGAACCGGGCGTCGCGAGCACGACCTGGGGCGCCGTGCCGCCCAGGGCGACCAGGGGTGCCGCACATAGTCCCAGTGCCAGCCACCGCCACCGAATCCGCATGCCCACCTCCCCTGCCGGAGGGCATCGTCCGCCAAGCGCTCTGCCAAGTCCAGAGCTATCAACGACCTAGAAGATCACGCCTTGACTGAAAGAGACAATGACGCATTGTCTGAATACTACCAAATTCGGACATATTTGGGTATGATTAGTCTTGTCGTAACAGTATTGATAGTCTTGGTTCGTGAGCTAACGCTGTTTGCAGCAAGTTTGTTCATGATTTCCGGCATTAGCGATACGTTATTAGATCTGGTATGGACTTTTAGAACCGTGTGGCGGCGGCTATTTATCTATCGTTTTCATACCAAATCTGACGTTCGAACTCTGGATTTGCCTGATGTACCTGGACGAATTGTATTTTTCGTGCCGGCGTGGGATGAGGGCGTGGTGCTCGGTCCGATGCTGCGCCATATGGCCGGCGCATTGGGTGACGGCCGATGGCTGGTCTATGTCGGCGTCTATCCCAACGATCCCGCGACGATCGCGGCAGCTAAATCGCTTGCCGACCCACGAATTCGGATCGTTGTCGGGGAACGTCCCGGGCCAACGACCAAGGCGGACTGCCTGAACGGCCTGTGGCGACAGATGCTGGTGGACGAGGTGCTCGACGCCGCGCCTGTCAAAGCGGTCGTGCTTCACGACGCCGAAGACGTGGTCCACCCCGCCGAATATCGGGTTTTCGACAGCCTGATCGAGCGCTTCGACCTCGTCCAGATCCCGGTCGTTCCGCTCATCGACGCCGATTCGCGTTGGGTGAGCGGCCATTACCTTGACGAGTTCGCGGTGCACCACGGCAAGACGCTGGTTGCACGCGAAGCAGTCGGCGCTGGCATCCCCTCTGCCGGCGTCGGCTGCGCTTTTTCGCGGCGCATGCTCGCGCGTCTGGTCGAAGGGCGCGACGGACCGTTCGACGCGTCGAGCCTGACCGAGGATTACGAGCTTGGCATCCGCCTGGCGCAGATCGGGGGCCGGGGAGCGTTCGTGCGATTGCCGGAGACGCCGGGCGGGCCCCCGGTATGCGTGCGCGCGCATTTTCCGGCGACGCTCGGTGCCGCAGTGACCCAGAAATCGCGCTGGATCGCCGGGATTGCGCTGTCGGGCTGGGACCGGCTGGGCTGGGAGGGCGGCCTTGCCGAGCGCTGGATGCGGATCAACGACCGGCGCGCGCTGTTTGCCGCCGTCGTGGTGCTGGCCGGCTATACGGCGCTGACGCTGCACGTCGCGACCATCCTGCTCGAGCTCGTCTGGGGGGCTGTGCCGCGGCCCACGGCCTCTCCGCTGTTCACGGTCCTGCTGGGCGTTTCGGCGGCGCTGTTGATATGGCGGCTGCTCATCCGCGCCCTGATCGTCGCTCGTGTCCATGGCTGGCGAGATGGGTTGCGCTCCATACCCCGTGCCTTCGTCGCCAATATCATCGACATGATGGCAGCTCGCAGCGCCGTAGGCATTTATCGTCGCGCGCGGCGGGATGGGGTGGTGCGCTGGGACAAGACGGGACATCGCTTTCCCGTGGATCCTGCTGCGGCACGCTGATGACGCAGGGCCCTGCCCGCCCGTTGCGAGCACTGGCGCTGTTCCTCGGCCTGTGGATCGGCGGGCGCGTCGCCTTTCTGTGGGTGGCGGCTCACGGGCCCGTGTCGTCCGGAGAGCAACCGCCGAAGCTGGCGGTGGTGCCGCGACCGACGGGCGTGACGCCCCCCCGGGGTGAGCCGGGGGAGCGGCCCTCACGAGCATCGCCGCGCGGCAAGAGTAGCCAAAGGATCGCGGGTCCGTGGTTCGAGGCAGCGCCCCCCCTACTTTACCCGAAGCAGCTCCCGGCCTCGCGGCCGCCGACGACTGCCGGCGCAGATGCGGAACGCGAGGACCGGCCCTCCGGTGGCATTTTGCTGCCGGCGACGCAGTTGCCGCAATCCGCGCCCGGGAAAGCAGTGTGGTCGGCGTCGGTCTGGGGCATTTCACGCGATGGATCGGGACCGGTCAGAGGCCTTGAACGCGGCGTCCTGGGCGGGTCACAACTGGGCACCAGGATCTACCGGACGGTTTTGCCAGGCGTTGCCCTTACCGCGCGCCTGTCCACGGCGCTCGCCAGCCGCCAGAGCGAGGGCGCGCTGGGGCTGGCGGTGCGGCGCGGGGCCGTGGCGCTGATCGCCGAGCGCCGTTTTGCGCTCGATGTCGGCGGCCGCAACGACTGGTCGGTCACGGCCGTTGCCAGCGTCGCCGATGTCCGGCTGCCGTACGGCATGCGGCTCGACGCGTATGCGCAGGCGGGGATCGTCGGGCGCGACGACTTTGCCGACGGCGCGGTCAGGGTCGAGCGCGGCATCGTCGCAACCCATCTTGGCAGCCTTTCCGTGGGGGCTGGAAGCTGGGGCGGCATCCAGCCGGGCGTGGCACGCCTCGACATAGGACCACAGCTTGTCGCGCGGACCACGGTTGGCGGGCACGCGGTGCGTGTTTCGGCCGAATGGCGACAGCGCGTGGCGGGCAGCGCGGCGCCGGGATCGGGCGCGGTCGTGACTTTGGGGGCGGATTTCTGACGCAGCCCTTTCGGCACCGTTACGCACGCGCTAGGGCACGTGGCGCCGATGGATATTTACCTTCCCGTCGCGAACCTGTCGGTCAACGCGCTGGTCATCGTCCTGCTGGGCGGTGGTGTCGGCCTGTTGTCGGGCATGTTCGGCGTCGGCGGCGGCTTCCTGACCACGCCGCTGCTGATCTTTTACGGGATCCCCCCCACGGTGGCAGCCGCCTCCGCTACGACGCAGGTGACAGGGGCCAGCGTTTCTGGCGCGCTCGCGCATTACCGACGCGGCGGCGTCGACATTCCGATGGGCGGAGTCCTGGTCGCAGGCGGCGTGCTGGGTGCCATCGCCGGCTCTGGCATATTCCGCATCCTGCAGCAGTTCGGCCAAATCGATACGGTCATCAACATCCTCTACGTCGTGCTGCTGCTCGGAGTCGGCATTCCGATGGCGCGCGAAGCGGTACAGAGCGTGGCGGCCTCGATTTCCGGAACGGCGTTGCCCGCAAAGAAGCGGCGTCATCATCCGGCGGTCGCGGCATTGCCGTTCCGCTGGCGGTTCTACGCGTCGGGCCTGTATATTTCGCCGCTGGCACCGCTGATCCTGGGCTTCGTCACCGGCATCATGACCGTGCTTCTGGGTGTCGGCGGCGGATTCATCATGGTGCCAGCCATGCTGTACATTCTGGGCATGGCAACGCGGGTCGTGGTCGGCACTTCGCTGTTCCAGATCCTGTTCGTGACCGCAGCAACGACAATGGTCCATGCCGTCACGACCAAGGCCGTCGATGTCGTGCTCGCCTTCTTCCTGTTGCTGGGCAGCGTCATCGGCGCGCAAGTCGGCACGCGGCTGGCAGCGCGTTTCCGGCCCGACTATCTGCGCCTGCTTCTCGCCGCGATCGTGCTGACGGTCGCGTTTCGCATGGCGATCGGACTCACCTGGCGGCCCGAGGAGCTCTACACGGTACAGATCCTGTGAGGCGCGCGGCGGTTGCCCTTCTCGCGCTGGCCCTGCTGTCCGCCGCCAGCGACGATGCGCCCGTGCTCGTCCCCGACGTGTCGCAGCGCGAAGTCGATATCCATTACAGCTTCACGGGCGCCGAACTTCTCCTGTTCGGCGCCATCCTGTATCCCGGTGGACGCGTACCCGACGGGAGGACCGATGTCGCAGTCGTGCTGAAAGGCCCGCCGCAGTCGATCCTCGTTAGGGAAAAGCAGAAGCTGGGCGGTGTCATCTGGGCAAATGCCGGATCGTCGCGCTTTCGATCGGCACCCGCCTTTTACGCCATTGCCGCGTCGCGCCCGATCGGCGAACTGGTCGATGACCGTACCGCAGCCATCTACGAACTCGGCCTCGGCAGCATTCACCTGTCGCCCGCCGGTGGCGCGGACCCCGACGTCGCGCACCGGTTCGAAACCGGTTTCATCGACTTGCGCGGGAAAGGCGGTCTTTTCGTCACCCAGCCGGGATCGATCGAAATTTCGAAGGGCGTGCTCTATCGTGCACGACTGACCATACCGCCGCGGGTACCGGACGGACGCTATACGGCAGAGACGTTCCTGATTCGCGACGGCAAGGTGATTGCGGCTGCGACGCGCAACATCACGGTCCGCAAACAGGGTTTCGAGCGAATCGTTGCCAATTTCGCCCAGAACTGGCCCGTATCATATGGCTTGCTCGCGGTGCTGCTCTCGGTAGGCTTCGGCTGGGCGGCGGGCGCCCTGTTCCGGCGCATCTGAATTGCGCAGCTGGGATGTGACCTGTTTTTAACCATTTCTTCGCTACGACTGGCCGTGGACCTTTCAGGTGGGAACGAGCAGCGTGGATATAGAGCGTATCGGCGGATTCGAGGCAGCAGCCAACGACGGCGAGGGTCGTCGTACGGTGGGCGCCTACAGCAGTGCGATCGGCGAAGTGATTGAGATATCCGGTTCTTCGTCGCAGATCCGGTTCGACGCGGCTGCGCTCACCCGCCAGACCGCAGCCACCGACCCGAGCCTTGCGACGGCCGGACAAGTCGGCAGCCAGATCAAGATCCGTCTCGGTTCGACGTGGCTGGTTGCCAATGTGCGCTCGCTGCGCGTGGACCCCCACCACGAGAACGCCGTCATCGGCTACATCGATTTCCTTGGCGAGGGCGACGAGGAACGGCTGACGGGCAAGATCTACAACTTCCGTCGCGGCATCACGCGCTATCCGACCCCAGGGGGGCAGGCCTTCCCGGTAAGCGGCGAGGACATGCGACAGATGTATGCCGCCGACGACCGCGCTTTTATCGAGGTCGGCACGGTATACCCGACACGCGACATCCGCGGCGCCGTCTATATCGACGCAATGCTGGGCAAGCATTTCGCGCTGCTCGGTTCGACCGGTACCGGCAAGTCGACCGCCACCGCCCTGATCCTGCACCGCATCTGTGAACTTGCCCCGCAGGGCCATATCGTGATGATCGATCCGCACGGCGAATATTCCGCCGCGTTCAGGACGAACGGCGCGCTGTGCGACGTGACCACTCTGGCGATGCCCTATTGGCTGATGAATTTCGAGGAGCATTGCGAGGTCTTCGTGACCACGCAAGGTTCTGACCGGCAGACGGATTCGGACGTGCTGGCGAAGTGCCTGCTCGCGGCAAAGGCACGCAGCCGCGCCGCGGAGGGCATCTCGAAGCTTACGGTCGATTCGCCTATCCCCTATCTGCTGAGCGACCTGACGAACTTCATCACGGCCGAAATGGGCAGGCTCGACAAGGCCGGCGACAACGCGCCCTATATGCGGCTGAAGACCAAGATCGACGAGATCAAATCGGACCCCCGCTACAGCTTCATGTTTTCCGGTATGCTCGTCGCCGACAATATGGCTGGCTTCCTCGGCCGCATTTTCCGTCTGCCCGGTGACGGCAAGCCGATCTCGATCATCGACGTGTCGGGCGTGCCATCGGATATCACGTCCGTGGTTGTCGCGGTGCTGGCACGCATGGTATTCGACTACGCGATCTGGAGCCGCAACGAGCCGCAGCGTCCGATCCTGCTCGTCTGCGAAGAGGCCCACCGTTATGTGCCCAACGAAGCGAATTCGCAAAAGAGCGCCGTCGGCAAGATTTTGGGCCGGATCGCCAAGGAAGGTCGTAAATATGGCGTGTCGCTGGGCCTCATCACCCAGCGCCCTTCCGACCTGGCCGAAGGCGTCCTTTCACAGTGCGGCACGATCTTTGCGATGCGCCTGAACAACGAACGCGACCAGGCATTCGTGAAGGCGGCCATGCCGGAAGGTGCGCGGGGGTTCCTCGACACCATCCCGGCGCTTCGCAACCGTGAGTGCATCATTTGTGGCGAAGGCGTCGCCATTCCGGTCCGCGTGAGTTTCGACCCGCTCGAAGATATCAAGCGTCCGGCGTCTTCGGATCCGCTGTTCTCCGAACTGTGGAAGGAAGCGGGCGGCGAAGAAGAAATCCTGACGCGCGTCATCAAGCGCTGGAGCGCACAGGGCAAATAGTGGCCTCGACGCGGCTTTCCGCGCGCGCTGCAGACGCGCCAAAGCCGCTTCGAAGCACTGCCGACCCCCGCCCCGCTTCCGCCGTTTCGGCTGGTGTCGGCGTCGCGGGACTATTCGGCCTTGCCATCTGGATGGCGATTGCCCGGCATTTTCAGATGAACGGTCCGTTTTCGGCGGTCACGGCGGCGCTTGCCTGCGGCGTGCCGATGGTCGCCTGGTCACTTCTGGTCGACCGCGTCCATCGCAATGCGACCACGGGAATTGACTGGAGCGCGCCGCCGACGCCGCTGTCTGCAACGATGGAAACCAGCCTGGCCAAGCTTGCCGGGCTCTGGGCGACATGGGCGATCATCGCCGTCGTCTATGCCAGCTCACGATTCTATTGGGTCGGCAATTACACCTTCGCGATGAAAGCCTTTATCTACGCGGCGCCGGTCCTCTTCGCTGGTTCGGTGCCCTATATCCTCTGGCTCGATACACGGCTGAAAAACCCGCGCGACGGGTGCTGGGCATTCGGGTGCTGGCTGATGGGCGATCGCATGGCGGACCGCAGCGCCATTGCAGATCATTTTCGGAGCTGGGCGGTCAAGGCGTTCTTCACGGCGTTCATGCTGTCGGGATTTCCCGGCAATTTCTATGACACGGTCACGCGGCCGTTCCCGGCGCTGACCGATCCGGTTGGGCTTGCCAATTTCCTGATCTCCGTGATGTTCCTCATCGACATGACGATGGCGACGGTGGGGTATATCCTTACGCTCAAGCCGCTCGACGCGCACATTCGTTCGGCGACGCCCTATGCCAGCGGCTGGATTGCCGCTCTGATCTGCTATCCGCCCTTCGTCCTTATGGCGAACGGCGGTCCGCTCGATTATCATCAGGGGACGATGGAATGGAGCTACTGGCTCCGAAACTACCCCCTTGTGCTCTGGATCAACGGCACGCTGCTGGTGCTGCTGACCGGCGTCTATGCCTGGGCGACGGTGGCGTTCGGGCTGCGCTTTTCCAATCTGACCCACCGCGGCATCCTGACCCACGGGCCCTATAGCTGGATGCGCCACCCCGCCTATGTGTCGAAGAACACGTTCTGGTGGCTGTCGACCTTGCCGTTTCTGGTGAACACGGGCAGCTTTACCGATGCGGCACGAAACACGGTCATCATGGCGACGGTCAGCGGCGTCTATTTCTGGCGCGCAATGACCGAGGAACGCCATTTGCGCGCCGATGTCGACTATCGCACCTATGCTGCCTGGATCGACCGCAACGGGCTGTTCGCACGAATGAGACGCTCGCTCGGCAACTGAGCCGCCGCCGATCAGGTTGCAGCCGCGGCGCAGAACGGCCATCAGGCGCCCATGCTGCGCGACATCACGCAAACCCTGACAGCCGCTACGCCGATGTGGCCCGGCGACACGGCGTTCACCGCGGCCCGCACATGGAACTATGGCCCGGGGTGTCCGGTCAATGTGTCGCGTTTCACCGCGTCGACCCATGCGGGCACGCACGCCGATGCACCGCTTCATTATGATCCCGATGGCGCCGGAATCGATGCCATCGCGCTTTCCGCCTATGTCGGGGTCGCCCGCGTCGTCGACCTGCGGGGATGTGGGGCAGTCGTCTCACCCCACATGCTGCTACCTGCGCTCATAACACCGTGCGAACGCCTGCTGCTGCGCACGTACGACCGGTTTCCGCACGGGCAATGGAATGCAGATTTCACGACGGTGGCCGCAGAATCGATCGCTCTCCTTGCAGCCCATGGCGTCGTGCTGATCGGCATCGACAGCCCTTCGCTCGATGCGCAGGAGTCGAAGTCGATGGATGCGCATCTCGCGATCAAGGCAGCCGGCATGGCCATCCTCGAAGGGCTGGTACTCGACGAGGTGGAGGCCGGCGACTACGAGCTGATCGCCTTGCCGCTGAAGCTGGGCGGCCTCGATGCCGCCCCGGTACGCGCCGTGCTGCGTGATCTGGGATGAGCGGCCTGACGCTTCAGGATGCACAGGCGCGGGACGAAGCCGACCCGATTGCCCATGCGCGGGCGCGCTTCGCCCTGCCCGAGGGCGTGATCTACCTCGATGGCAACTCGCTGGGCGCCCTGCCGCACGCGACGGCTAAAGCAGTGGGCGGAGTGCTGGCGGGTCAATGGGGCAAGGACCTGATTTCGAGCTGGAACCGGCACGATTGGATCGGCCTGCCGCAGCGGCTGGGAGCGTGCATCGCGCCTCTGATCGGGGCCGCCGCCGACGAAGTGATCGTCACCGACACGACCTCGACCAACTTGTTCAAGCTGATCGCAGCCGCCCTGGCCGCCCGGCCGGGCCGCGACGTGATCCTATCGGAGTCGGGTAACTTCCCGACCGACCTGTACATGGCGCAGGGTGTTGCCGCGATGTGTGGCGCACGGGTTCGGACGGTTGCCGGTGCGGACATCCTCGCCGCGCTCGACGACAGCGTTGCCGTGCTGATGCTGACGCATGTCCACTACAAGTCGGGCCGCCTGCACGACATGGCGGCGGTCACGGCGGCAGCGCATGCGGCAGGGGCGTTGGTCATCTGGGACCTCAGCCACAGCACCGGGGCAGTGTCGGTCGACCTGAACGGGTGCAGCGTCGATCTGGCGGTCGGCTGCGGCTATAAATACCTGAACCGCGGGCCGGGCGCGCCCGCCTTTCTCTATGTCGCGCGACATCTGCAGGAAGGGCTGCAGTCGCCCCTGTCGGGGTGGATGGGCCATGCCGCGCCCTTTGCGTTCGAGGACGACTATCGCCCTGCGGCGGGCATCGACCGGTTCCTTTGCGGGACGCCTTCGGTGCTTGCGATGGCCGCGCTCGAGGAGGGGCTGGCGACGTTCGACGGGGTCGTACCCGAAGTCGTGTTCGCCAAGGGGCGTGCGCTCGGCGATTATGCCATTGCCCTGATCGACGGGCGCTGCGCCGGGCGGGGCTTCACCCTGCTGTCGCCTCGCGAGTCAGCGGTGCGGGGCAGTCATGTGTCACTCGCCCATGCCGATGCATGGCCGATCTGCCAGGCGCTGATCGCGCACGGGGTCATCGGCGATTTCCGCGCACCCGATGCCCTGCGGCTGGGCTTTGCGCCGTTGTACACGCGCTTCGTGGATGTGTGGCGGGCGGTGGAGACGATCCGCGACGTGGTGGACAGCGCAAGCTGGGATGATCCCGCCTATCGGGCACGTGCCGCCGTTACCTGAACAGCCGTCATATGATCATTGGCTTCTGGTGGTGCACGCAGTCATGACCGAACCGCTCTCCGTCCCAAAATCCCTGTTAAACAGGGAATAACAGGGATATTTACACCACGATCGAAAGTTGCGGATCTTTTCGTACTCGTAAGTGGCGTAATTCCGCCACCTCTGACTGCAAATTCCCTGCGCGCCGATCAGGGAATTAATGTGCTGCTTCAGGGAGGCAAATGCGGGGAACAGCGATCGTAACATCAGCAAAAGTGCTGCGCCCAATGACCCCGTCGAAATTAAATTTACCTCTATTGTGACCCTAGGGTTAGCCGGGTATAGAGGTAAAACCACGTTCATTGATGGAACTGCACTTGCCGAGCTTGATCCCTTCCCTGAGTCTCAGCCGCGGTCAGTTGCTGTTTGCGGTATGTTACGGACAGGATTCATCGAATCTTGTCCGCGAACGGGTACAATATCTCTCGCAGCTGGGCGTCCCCGGGGCGTCGCCGACGGGGCCGCTGGGACGAGGAAACCGGCGTTCTTATAACTTCGATGATCTCGCTGAAGTCGGGGTCGGATTGGTTGCGCTCAGCTATGCCTTCCGGCCCAAGGATATTACAAAGGCGCTGGTCGAAGATCGCGATCCGTTCCACCGGCATTGCGCTGCGGCATGGCAGGATCTTCCCGAAGATATCATGACTGAACACTGGGTGAGCAGTCGCGGTTCAGCCAAAATTGTTCCGGAAGACGAGTTCTTCGTTCGCGCGCATGATCGGTCGAGCGACGGGTTCGGGACCTTCGATTTCATTTCCCCGGCCGATACGAACGGCGACCTGTCGCTGCTGTTTGAACCCATCGAGCGCTATCCCGGGGAACCTGTCCGACGGCTCATCTCGCTGACGCGGTTCCTGCCACAGTGGGTATACTGGGCGCTCAAAGCTCCCGATATCAAGGCTGGTCGCAAGAGCTAATGTTGACAACGACGACACCCGAGTGTGCCTTAATTAAGGTAAAAACTACTTCGTTAGTCTGTTTGCCGCTTCGCCAGAAAAGGAATTGGCCATGACGCATCAAGTTGCCCGATCCACTGCTGACGAAGGATCGCCACCGCCGGGGCGCGGGCATAACCCAGCTCGACATCAGGTCGAGCACGCAACTGTCCTCCGGAAGCAATGTTCGATAGCGCGCCGTCAGCGCCGCGACGGCGCCCTCGTCGATGTGTGTGACCAGCCTTGCCGGCGCGTAGAAGGCGAGATCATCTCCGCCGTCCTGTTTGGCAAATGCACCATCCGGCAATTCGGGCAAGAGGTCTCTCGTCATTGATAATGCTCCAGACAGGCAACCAGTCGGCGTATCTCGTATTCGCTATACCGCGGATAGTCGCTTTTCGGCCGCATGCCCGTCGTTCGCTTTCACGCAAACGGCTATGAACGACAGCTTTGCGGGACCGACTAGATCGTCGTCGAACGTCCGATACGTTGGCGAAGTCACGCCAAGCGGATCGCCGGTAACTGCCCATGCATCTGAAGCCTCGACGAAGCATCGATCGCGAGCGAGCGCTTCGGATGTCTGAAATCGACCAAGGCGCAGCCATTAGCATTGCACGCATGATCAGACTGTGCGCGATGCGCAAATGCCTGTTAGGGGCTTTCTCATGTCCGCAATCGTGCTTATCCAAGGCTTGGCCAAGACGTACGCGTCGGGCCATGTGGCCCTGAAACGTGTCGACCTTTCCATAGAGAAGGGCGAAATTTTCGCACTCCTTGGACCAAATGGCGCGGGTAAGACGACGCTGATCAGTATCGTCTGCGGCATCGTCACCCCGTCAGAAGGTTCCGTCTTGGTCGATGGCGCCGATATCGTGGGCGACTACCGCACGGCGCGTACACGCATCGGGCTGGTGCCACAGGAACTGCACACCGACAGTTTCGAAACCGTGATCGCGACCGTCTGCTTCAGTCGCGGCCTTTTTGGGCGACCACCCAACCCAGGCTATATCGAGCGGCTGCTGCGCGACCTCTCGCTTTGGGAAAAGCGCGACAGCAAGATCCAAGAACTGTCAGGCGGGATGAAGCGCCGCGTAATGATCGCAAAGGCGCTGAGCCACGAGCCTGAGGTCCTGTTCCTCGACGAGCCTACCGCCGGAGTCGACGTCGAGTTGCGCCGCGACATGTGGGGCCTGGTGCGTCGGCTGCGCGAAAACGGCGTCACGATCATCCTGACGACGCACTATATCGAAGAAGCCGAGGAAATGGCCGATCGCGTAGGGATCATCAGCAAAGGCGAACTTATCCTCGTCGAGGACAAGGCGGTTTTGATGACGAAGCTTGGCCGCAAGACGCTGACACTCACGCTCACGAACCCGCTTGACGCGGTGCCGCCGTCGCTGTCTGCGTGGCCGCTTGTCCTGCGCGACGAGGGTCATGCGCTGCGGTACGAATTCGATGCAGCGGGCGACCACAACGACGTCCCGGCGCTCCTGCGCGCGCTCGACGAGGCGGGGATTGTGTTCAAGGATCTTAACACCGACCAGAGTTCGCTCGAGGACATCTTCGTCGGTCTCGTGCACGATGACAGGAAAGCGGCATGATCCGTTTCAACGGCCGCGGCGTCTGGTCGATCTACCGGTTCGAGATCTCCCGGTTCCGCCGGACATTGCTCACCAGTCTCGTGACGCCTGTCATCACGACTTCGCTCTATTTCGTGGTATTCGGCTCCGCCATCGGCAGCCGGATGACCGAGATCGGCGGGGTGCCCTACGCGGCGTTCATCGTGCCGGGGCTGATCATGTTGTCGATGTTCACCGAAAGCATCTTCAACGCCAGCTTCGGCATCTACATGCCCAAATGGTCGGGCACGATCTACGAACTTCTGTCTGCTCCGGTTTCGGCCTTCGAGACAGTGCTGGCCTATGTCGGTGCAGCTGCGACAAAATCTACGCTGCTCG
>JANMJZ010000348.1:0-17056 GCA_031371635.1 Sphingomonadales bacterium
CAGCCGAACGCGAATATCTGCTTCTGTCAGAAGCAGGCGCTATCGCGGCGACTGAGAAATGGCTGCAAGTGGAGCGGGACCTACCCGGCCGCTTGTACTCAACTTGTCAAGTTGAAGGGCAAGTCATTGCCACGAAAGAACGCTTGAGCACTCGCCAACATCGTCGGTTCGTGACGCGGGACGGAAATTTCCCAACGATTTGAGTGCCCATCTTTGTCATCTATGGGGCACCAGTTCTAGCGAGCGTCAAACAGCATCGCGCTCATCGGCCAAGCAGTAATTTCCCCGAAAATTTAGCGCCGATTTTTATCGTCAATCATGCACGGTGAAATCAGGCAGGCGCGCGCAGATATCGCTGGACGAGAGCCCGCCATGCCAGATATATACCGGTCAGTATGGAACTGGCTCCTGCCCCTCCGGCACGCGGTCGACCCCGGGAGTTCTGCCCTGACGCAGCGCTCGCGGCTGCCCTTGGTGTGTTCTGGGCAAAGGGGTATGAAGGCGCATCGATGTCCGAGCTCACGGCAGCGATGGGGATCACCAAGCCGAGCCTCTACGCGGCCTTCGGCAACAAGGAGCAGCTGTTTCACAAGGCGCTCGATCTCTACGAAGACGAGAAGCTGGCCTATACGCGCGAGGCCCTGCTGCAGCCGACGGCCCGCGGCGTTGCCGAGCATTTCATGCGCGGAGCGATCGACGCACAGATGAGCAGTTGCGACCCCAAGGGGTGCCTGGGCGTCATTGCTGCCACTGCCTGCGGTTCGGAGGCCGAGTCGATCAAGGCCGAGGTGATCAAGCGTCGCGCCTCGTCCTCTGCGATGCTGCTCGGGCGTTTCCGTCAGGCGCAGCGCGACGGCGACCTGCGGAGCGATGTGCAACCCGAGGCGCTCGCCCAGTATCTTTTCACGATCCTGCAGGGGATGGCGGTGCAGGCGGGCGCCGGCGCAAGTCGGGCCGACCTCGAAAGCGTCATGGAAACGAGCCTGATGCTCTGGCCGAGCCGCTAAAAAAACGCTCTCGATACCGAAATCATGGCTTGACGCACTGCAGCATCGATTAATATATACCGATCGTTACAGAAAGCAGCGCGCCTGTTGCCGCCCGGTCCGGGGGCAATGCGGCGTCAATCAGGGACGACGGCCATGGCGTATCTCGCGTTCAACGACATCGACAGCGGGTCTGTCGCACCGCGCGGCAGTGCTCCGGTTTCAGTTGCGCCCCATGAGCCAGTGCCCGCCGATTCACTGACCACGCTCGAATGGTCGGTCGTCAGGATCGCGCGCAACGACAGTCGCCGGTCGCTGAAACTGCCGGACCGGAAGTCGGCGCTGTCACGTTTCCTGTTCAGCGAGACCAATCCCCGTCTGGCGGATCCCCGTCTCGAAGCGCTTCGACGCCTGGCCGTGCTCGTCTGGCACGACGGCCATGCCGTGCCAGACGATGAATGCGATGCGTTTGTAAGTGCGGGTTTCACGCGCGGACAGCTTCACACGGTCCGCACATTTATCGTTGCCGCGCGCGACCGCGACCGGGGAACCGTTGCGCTGTTGTAATGTTATTCGGGCCGGGTCCGGTTCATGTCGGTCGTGACGTCGCCACGCGCGCCGAACACCGCCCATGTCCCGGCCCGGATTGCCCCCAATCAATTACAGCGTTGCGGTTGCCCGTTTCACTCCAGCCAACAGGCTTTTGCATGACTTGTTTTCGTCAGTTGTCGATCGCGTCCGCGCTTGTCCTTACAGCCTGTGGGCAGGCCGCGGCGCCGCCCGCACCGCCGCCGCCCAGCGTCGGTTTCGTCACTCTGACGCAGCAGCCGGTTTCACTGACGAGCGAGTTGCCGGGTCGAACGTCCGCTTTCGAGACGTCGGACGTCCGTCCGCAGGTCAACGGCCTCGTCGAGGCGCGCCTGTTCAACGAAGGCGACCAGGTGAGCAAGGGTCAGGCCCTCTACCGGATCGACGCGCAGCCCTATCTTTCACAGGTTGCCAGTGCCCGGGCGGCACTGGCACGTGCCCGTGCCGCCATCGCGTCGAGCGCGGCCCTCGCCCGGCGCTACGGCGAACTGGTCAAGATCAATGCGATCGCCAAGCAGGATTACGAGAACGCCCGGACGGCGGCGGACCAGGCCCGTGCCGATGTCGCGGCCCACCAGGCGGCGCTGCGTTCTGCCGAGATTGATCTCGCGCGGACCACGATCCGCGCCCCGATCACCGGGCGTATCGGCCGTTCCGTCTACACCGTAGGCGCGCTGGTGACCGCTGCGCAGGCGGCGCCGCTTGCGACCATCCAGCGCCTCGATCCGATCTACGTCGACATCCAGAAATCGAGCGCCGACCTGCTCAAGTTGCGCCAGCAGATCCTTGCAGGCCAGGTCGCGCGCGACGGCAACGCGCCGGTCAAACTCCTGCTCGAGGGCGGCTCCAGCTATGGCCCGCAAGGCGTCCTGCGCTTCGCCGACGTGACCGTCGATCCGACGACGGGGTCGCAGACGATCCGTGCGAGCTTCCCCAATCCCAACGGCTTGCTGCTACCCGGCATGTTCGTGCGCGCGCAGCTGGCGGAAGGCACGCAGCAACAGGCGATCCTGGTGCCACAGCGTGCCGTCGGCCGGGACGAACGCGGCAATGCGACAGTGATGGTCATCGGTCGCGACAACAAGGTGGCGCCGCGGCCGATCCAGACCAGCCGGACGGTGGGCGAAAACTGGCTGGTGACGGGCGGGGTCAAGCCCGGCGAGCGGATCGTCGTCGAGGGCGGCGGCTATCTGCGCCCCGGGACTGTCGTCACCCCCAGGCCATGGCGTGCCAATGCCGGTCCCGTTGCTCAGGCACGGGGCAAGTAATTCGTCATGGCCCGTTTCTTCATCGACCGCCCGATCTTTGCCTATGTGATCGCCATCATCCTGATGCTCACGGGTATTCTGGCGATCCGGCAATTGCCGATATCGCAGTTTCCGGCCATCGCGCCACCTGCGGTTTCGATCGTGGCGACCTACCCCGGCGCGGACGCCCAGACGCTCGAGAACACGACGACCCAGATCATCGAGCAGCAACTGAAGGGTATCGACCACCTACGCTATTTCTCGTCGTCCTCGTCGTCGTTCGGCCAGGTCGTCATCACCGTGACCTTCGAGCAGGGGACCGACCCCGACATCGCGCAGGTGCAGGTGCAGAACAAGCTGCAGGCGGCGACGCCGCTGTTGCCGCAGGAGGTGCAGCAGCAGGGCATCCGCGTTGCCAAGGCGACGCAGAATTTCCTGATGTTCGTTGGCATCTATTCCGAAAACGGCGCGCATAACGGCGACGACCTGTCCGACTATGTCGTCTCCCGGCTTCAGGATCCGCTGTCGCGCCTCAGCGGCGTGGGCGATACGCAGGTTTTCGGGTCGCAATATGCGATGCGCATCTGGGTAGATCCGCTCAAGCTCAACAATTTCGCGCTGACCATGGCGGACATCCGCGCTGCCGTCATTGCCCAGAATGCACAGGTTTCGGCAGGGCAGATCGGTGCGCAGCCGGCGCCGCGCGAGCAGATGCTGAACGCGACCGTCTCGGTCGAATCCCGACTGACCACGCCCGAGCAATTCCGGGCGATCAGCCTGAAGAGCAATGCCGACGGCTCGATCGTCCGGCTGGGCGACGTCGCCCGGGTCGAGATCGGCGCGGAGACCTATGGCTATTCGTCCGAGTGGAACGGCAAGCCCGCCTCCGGCATCGGTATCAAGCTCGCGCCGGGGGCCAATGCGCTCGACACGGTTTCGCGCATCAAGGACCGCGTGAACGCGATCGCGAAGGAATTCCCGCCGGACGTCAAGGTGATCTACCCCTACGACACCTCGCCCTTCGTTCGCCTCTCGATCGAACAGGTCATCGAGACGCTGGTCGAAGCCATCGTGCTCGTCTTCCTCGTCATGTTCCTTTTCCTCCAGAACATCCGCGCTACGCTGATCCCGACGATCGCGGTGCCGGTGGTGTTGCTGGGCACTTTCGCCGTGCTCGCCATCGCGGGCTATTCGATCAACACACTGACGCTTTTCGGCATGGTGCTGGCGATCGGGTTGCTCGTCGACGATGCCATCGTCGTCGTCGAGAATGTCGAGCGCCTCATCGAGACGGAGCATCTGAGCCCGAAGGACGCCGCGCGCAAATCGATGGACGAAATCACGAGTGCGCTTGTCGGAATCGCGCTGGTCCTGTCGGCCGTGTTCCTGCCGATGGCCTTTTTCGGCGGCTCGACCGGCGTCATCTATCGCCAGTTCTCAATCACCATCGTGACCGCCATGATCCTGTCGGTCTCGGTCGCACTCATCTTGACCCCCGCCCTTTGCGCGGCGCTGCTGAAGCCGCACGATCCGCACAAGGGGGAAGGCAATGGCGTGCTCGCGCGCTTCTTTCGCTGGTTCAACGACAAGTTCGACCGGGGGCGCGTCCGTTACGAGCGCGGCGTCCGTAAGACCGCCCGTCGCTGGGGCAGGTCGCTCGTGATCTACGGCGTGATCGTCGCGGTCATGGCCGTGCTGTTCGTCCGCCTGCCCACAGGGTTCCTGCCCGAGGAAGACCAGGGCATCATGATCGCCCTTGTGCAGGGGCCTGCGGGGTCGACCAGCGCGCGGACGCAAAAGGGGCTCGACCTCATCCGCGACGAGTTCCTGCAGAAGGAGGGCGGCAACGTCCAGGGCGTCTATACCGTCAATGGCTTCAGCTTTGCCGGCAACGGCCAAAACGCGGGCATCGCGTTCATCCCGCTCAGGGAATGGAAGGATCGGGCGGGTGCAGCAAACAAGGCCGCCGCCATTGCGAGAAGGGTGATGGGGGCATTTTCACAATATACCGACGGTCTGATCTTCGCTGTCGTGCCGCCGGCCGTGCAGGAACTGGGCAATGCGACCGGGTTCGACCTTCAACTCGTCGACCGCAATGGCGTGGGCCATGCGGGACTTCTGGCCGCGCGCAACGCGATGCTGGGCGCCGCGTCGCAGGACAAGTCGCTGATCGGGGTCAGGCCGAATGCGGTCGATGACGCGCCACAGCTCAAGATCAACGTCGACCATGACAAGGCGCGTGCGCTCGGGCTCGATCTCACCAGCGTCAACAGCACCATCTCGGCCGGTCTCGGCGGTGCCTATATCAACGACTTCATCGACCGCGGCCGCGTGAAGCGCGTCTACATGCAGGCGGACCAGCAATATCGCCTGACACCGGAAAACATCGGCGACTTCTACGTGCGCGGCAGCTCCGGGACGATGGCACCTTTCAGTGCCTTTTCGTCGCTGTCATGGGCACAGGCGCCGATGCAGCTTACCCGTTACAACGGCGAACCATCGATGGAATTGCTGGGGCAGCCGGCGCCGGGGGTATCCTCCGGCGCGGCGATGAAGACGATGGAGGCTTTGCAGGCCAAGGTCGCGCCGGGCTTCAGCCTCGAATGGACCGGCCTCAGTTTCGAGGAGCGGTTGTCGGGCGGGCAAGCCCCGGCGCTGTATGGCCTGTCGCTACTGATCGTCTTCCTCTGCCTCGCCGCGCTTTACGAAAGCTGGTCGGTGCCGGTTTCCGTCATGCTCGTCGTGCCGCTCGGTATCATCGGCGCGCTGCTTGCGGCGACGCTGACAGGGCTGAGCAACGACATCTACCTGCAGGTCGGTCTCATCACCACGATCGGCGTGTCGGCGAAGAACGCCATCCTGATCGTCGAGTTCGCCGAGGAGCGGATGCGCGACGGCATGAACGCGTTCGATGCCGCGATCGAGGCAGCCAAATTGCGCCTGCGTCCCATTCTGATGACCAGCTTTGCCTTTATCTTCGGGGTGTTCCCGCTGGCGATTTCAACTGGCGCCGGCGCGGGTGGGCAGAACGCGATCGGCCGGGCGGTGGTCGGAGGCATGATGTCCGCCACCATCCTCGCGATCTTCTTCGTGCCGATGTTCTTCGTCGTCGTGCTGCGCCTCTTCGGCCACCACGGCGCCCGCGAAGATGCCTCACCCGACGCCATGCCTGCGCCACAGGGAGCCTGATACGTGAAAAGCCGTCTATCCCTGCTCCTTGTGCTCGCCGCGACGACGACGTCACTGGCAGGCTGCAACCTGGCGCCCAGATACGTTCGGCCGGGGGGTGCGATTCCCGCGGCCTTGCCGCAGGACGGTATCTATCCGGCCGCATCGACCGATGCACGCGATGTCACGAAGATCGGCTGGCGCGATTTCTTTCTCGACGACCGCCTGCGTCAGGTTGTCCAGCGCGGCCTCGATAACAACCAGGACCTCGCGCTTGCTGCCGCAAACGTGCTTCAGGCGCGCGCACAATATCGGGTGCAGCGCGCCGACCTCGTCCCCACGACATCGGCATCCGGGACAGCAACCTATACCAACAGCGCCGCCGGCATCGCCGGAGGGGGCGTCGGCAACGGCGCCGTCGGCGGCAACGCGACAAATCTGGAATTCTATTCGGCCAATGTTGGCTTCTCGGCGTTCGAGATCGATCTGTTCGGCCGCACGCGCAACCTCAGCAGGGCGGCATTGGAGCAATTCTACGCCACCGAGGAGGCGCAACGCGCCACGCGGATCAGCCTGATCGCCGAAATCGCGACGGCCTGGCTGACGGTCGCTGCTGACGAGGAACAGCTCGCGCTGTCGCGGCAGACGCTCGCCACTTTTCAGGAGACATTGCGCCTGACGACGGCGCAGTTCCAGGTGGGTGTCGCGTCGGAACTTGAGTCGCGCCAGGCGGAAACCAATTACCAGGCTGCGCGCAACGACATCGCAGTCCTGCAAACGCGCATCGCGCAGGATCGCAACGCGCTCAACCTGCTCGTCGGTGCGCCGGTCGAGGCATCGCTGTTGCCGACCGTATTGGGAGATGCGCGGCCGGCGATCGACGTCTTGCCGACCGATCTTTCCTCGACAGTGCTTTTGCGCCGACCCGATGTGCTCTGGGCCGAGCACCAGTTGATCGCCCAGAATGCGAATATCGGGGCAGCGCGGGCGGCCTTCTTCCCGACGATTTCGCTGACCGCGGTCGTCGGCACGATCAGCACCGCCCTTGGCGGCCTGTTTGCCAATGGCAGCTTCAACTATACCGCAAGTCCCGGTGTATCGCTGCCCCTGTTCGACGGTGGCCGGAACAAGGGCAATCTCGATTATGCGCGCGCATCGCGGGCCGCCGCCGTCGCGACTTACCAAAAGACGCTACAGACGGCTTTTCGCGAGACTGCGGACGCCCTGGCCCAGCGCGGCACGATCGACGAGCAGGTTGCCGCCCAGTCCGCCCGAGCGAATGCAGCCCGGGTCGCCGCCAGTCTGTCGGACGCCCGCTACCGCGCGGGTGTCGATTCCTTCCTTACGTCACTCGACGCCCAGCGCACGTCCTATGCAGCGCAGCAGCAGCTGGTGAACACGCGTCTGGCTCGTGGCGCCAATGCGGTGACGCTTTACCGCGTCCTCGGGGGCGGGCTCGACTGAGCGCCGCTCGGCGCAAGGCGGCTTGCCAGCTGGAAGAATCGGCGTAACCTCTCCCCCATAAAGACAAGGAGAGCCGCGATGACATCGACCGCCTCGCTCGTGCCGGATCCCGTCAGCGATCCGGGTGAGGAGAGCCTGATCATTTTGCAAAGCCTGATCTGCCTGATGCGCGAAAAGAACCTGCTAACGCGCGCAGATGTCGAGGAACTCTGCCAAAAAGTAGATCGCCGCGCCCGGGGCGAGAGCCAGAATCCGCTCCCGTGCTGTGCGCAGGCGGCCAAGGGCGCGTCGGGATCGATGCATCAGCTTACCAGCTACATCGGGCGGCGTTACGGGGGTAAACACGCGCGGAACTGAGCGCAGTGCGGTAGTGCGCGAGAGTGCTTATGCCCTGACATCGCGTGCGCGATTGAGCCGGAAGCGGACCGAGGGACGTGGATGTCCGGGCCGACGCTTAGACGCCAGGGCCTTCCGAAACGCCGTCGCCTAGCTTCCTTCGTCGAAGTGCCCGGACGATGACCTGGGTATTTTGCCAGATCATAGCGTCCCAGCCGATATCGTCCCGGCTCGCTGTCCGGGAACCTTGGCGCGGACCATGACTTGTGCCTGCGACAATGGAGCAACGCGCAATGGCAAGTCCCGTCCGATCCGATTCTCGCAATCTTGCCGACGCCCATACCGCGATGCCGGCACTCGCCGGGCGAACCGCCGTGATCACGGGTGGCACGACCGGAATCGGTCGCGCCACCGCGGTGCTGCTCGCGTCGGAAGGGGTGAAGGTCTTCATCTGCGGTCGCGATCCGCAGCATCTCGACGATGCTCTCGCCCGCATCCACGAAGTCGGCGAGGGTGACGGCGTTGCGCTCGACCTGGCAGACGTCGACGGCGTGGACAGGTTCATCGCGGCGGCGAAAGCGTATCTGGGCGCGTTCGACATCGCCATCGTCAACGCCGCCGTTCCGGCCCAGGGCGTGACGACGATGACGAAGGAGGAGCTGCGCTACGCGATCGCAGCCGACTTTACCGCCTATCTGACGACGGCGCATGCAGCCGCGGAGCTGATGCAGGACCAGGGCGATATCGTGTTCATCGGATCGATGGCCGCGCATGTTCTAGGCCCGGGCTCGAGTGTTTACGCCGGCATGAAGGCGGGCGTCGCGGGTTTCTCCGAGGCGCTGCGCAAGGAGCTGGGACCCAGGGGGATCAAGGTCTGCACGATCGAGCCCGGCAAGACCGGTGCCGATTTTCAGTATGAAAGCTTCACCGCCAAGGAACAGGCCGAACAGATCAACCAGGAATGGATGTTGCGCGCCGAGGACATTGCCGTCGGCGTTCACTATGTCCTGACCGAGCCGCGTCGGGCCGTTGTCCAGCAGGTGACGATCGCGCCGCGTACGCAGGAGAACGAATGACCCGTTTCGACCCCGACCTGCTTGTCTTCGCGCCGGAGGATGTCGACCTGTCGCGTTCGCCGCTGGCTGGGCATCTGGGCGTCGAAACCTATGTCCTCGGCGCGTTCAACCCGGCGCTGACCCGGCTACCGAACGGCAATCTGGCGATGTTCGTGCGCGTGGCCGAAGCGCTCCGCCACCCGATCGTCGATGGCAATGTGCATACGATCAGGTGGCAGGACGATGATTATGTGCTCGACGCCTGGCCGCTGGCGCTCTGCGACACGTCCGATCCGCGAAAATTCATTGTCAGCGGCAACCAGTGGCGGGTGATGGCTCTGACGTCGCTGTCGTGGATCCTGCCGGTGGAACTGGCGCCGGACGGGCTGAGCGTCGTCGTCGTGCATTACGACAAGGCAATCGCGCCGCGACATTCCTTCCAGTGCTACGGGGTCGAGGATGCGCGCGTCTCGAAGGTCGGTGACACATGGCTGATGACGACCTGTTCGGTCAGTCCCGAGCGGCATTCGACCACACTCTACACATCGAACAACGGCCTTGATTTCACGTTTGCCGACATCGTCCTCGACCATCAGAACAAGGACATGCTCATCTTCGAGGGGCTCATCGACGGGCAGTACTGGGCGCAGACCCGGCCCCTTGGCGATCTGTACTTCACCTATCCGCCGGACAGCGCGTGGCGCAGCGGGCCGTCGATCAACCTTGCGACCTCACCCGACGCCCGACACTGGAAGCCCCATCAGCGGCCCGGCATCCGGTCCAATGCCACGACGGTCGCGACGGCGCGGATCGGCGGAGGCGCGCCGCCGGTCCTGACCGACGACGGCTGGCTGACATTATGGCACGGCGTCGAGCCCAAGGAGATCGTGGGTATCTATCGGACCTACTGGACCCTCCTCGATCGCGACGACCCCGCGAAGATCGTTCGGTCGAGCGACCGGCCGTTGCTCGAGGCTGCGCCCGACCTCACGCGGCCGCTCGAGGACAAGATGTACGTCCGCGACGTGGTGTTCACGACGGGCATCGTCGACGGCGGCACGCACTATGTCGTCGCATCGGGAGAAGCCGATCTGGCGTGCCGGATCACGCATATTCCCAAGGCGATCTTCAGCGCATCGGACAGCGGCCAGCGGTCGGGGGCCGGCACCGATGCCTCTATGGCGTCGCGCGTCGAGAGCGAGGGCGAATCGTAGGATTGGATCTCGCTGTTCTTGGTTATCCAGACGCGGATGATGTTCATGTTGGCCTCGCGCCCGAGGTAGGGCAATATCAGAGCAGCCCTGCACGTTGCGATCCAACGGCACGGTATGTAGCGGGAATTTAAGGGGAAGATCATGGCGATGGGCGTAACGGGCGGTGCGGCCGCAACGGGGGACGGAGACGACGCAGGGGTGAATGCGCCCGGTCTCCAGATCTTCGTGTTTGCCCTGTTCTTCATCTTCGGCGGCATCACCAGCCTGAACGACGTCATCATTCCCAAGCTCAAGGAGCTGTTCACCCTCAACTATTTCCAGGCCATGCTGGTGCAGTCGGCGTTCTTTGCGGCCTATTTCGTGATCGGCCTGCCGGGCGCCGCGCTGGTCAAGCGGCTGGGTTACATGCGATCCGCCGTTGCCGGGTTGCTGACGATGATGTCGGGCTGCCTGTTGTTCATCCCGGCATCGCAATCAGCGATCTACGGCGTGTTCCTGCTTGCCCTGTTCGTACTCGCCAGCGGAGTCGTCATCGTGCAGGTGGTGTCGAATCCGCTGATCAGCCTGCTCGGCCCCGTCCGGACGGCGCCGAGCCGCCTGACCTTCGCCCAGGCTTTCAATTCGCTCGGTACGACCATCTTTCCGCGCGTCGGCTCCGCGCTGATCCTGGGAAGCCTTGCCGGGGTCAGCGCCGCGCAGCTCAGCGGCCCTGCACTCGACGCCTATCGGACGGCGGAAACGCAGACGATCGTCAACACCTATGCCGGGCTTGCTGCGGCACTCGCGGTCGTTGCCGGGGTGGTCTGGCTGTTCCGCAACGCGCTCAAGGACGAGCAGCACGAGCAAGGATCGATGTTCGGCGGATTCGGCCTGTTGAAGCGGCCCCGCTTCGGCTTTGGCGCGCTGTGCATCTTTCTCTATGTCGGCGCAGAAGTCGCTATCGGCTCGTTGATCGTCAATTATCTCATGCTGCCGGGAACGATGGCGCTGAACCAGCAATCAGCAGGCGAAATGCTCGTCTATTACTGGGGTGGCGCGATGGTGGGCCGCTTCATCGGATCGGCGGTGCTGGGCGTCGTGAGCCCCGGCAAGGTCCTGTCGTTCAATGCCCTTACCGTCGTGGCGCTGATCCTCGTTTCGACGAACACCAGTGGCCCGGTTTCCGGCTACTGCCTCCTGGCTATCGGCCTGATGAATTCGATCATGTTTCCGACGATCTTCACGCTCGCGTGCGAAGGACTGGGCAAACACGCCGCCGACGGGTCCGGGGTCATCAACGTGGCGATCGTAGGCGGCGCCGTCGTACCGGTTCTCACCGGGCAGGCTGCCGACATGCTGGGCAGCCTGCAGCTCGCGCTGACGATCCCTGCGCTCTGCTATTTCGTCATTGCCGCATTCGGACTTTATGCGGCGCGGATACGGCCGGCTTGACGGCGTGACCCCGGCCCAGCTCAGCGTCCATTTCTTCCTGCAGATGGCAGTGATCATCGCAGCCTGCCGGCTGGTCGGATGGGCGGCGCAACGCTGGTTCGGGCAACCACAGGTCGTGGGCGAAATGATTGCCGGCGTGCTGCTGGGACCCTCAGTATTCGGACTCCTCGCACCTGCGCTTCAGGCAGCAGTATTTCCACCCGAGACCAAGGGGGTGCTGTTCGTAGGTGCCCAGCTGGGGGTCGGGCTCTACATGTTTCTGGTCGGGCTGGGTTTCGACCGAGGCGAGTTCCGGGCAAGCGCGGCGAGCGCAGCCTGGGTTTCGGCGGGTGGCATGGTCGCTCCCTTCGCGGCGGGGGCGCTGCTCGTGCCCTGGCTTCTTACCATCGACGGGCTGTTCACACCGAGAATCCAGAGCTGGCAAGCCTCGCTTTTCCTCGGAGCTTCCATCGCGATCACGGCTTTCCCGATGCTCGCGCGCATCATCCATGAACGCGGCATCAGCGGCACACCCCTGGGCACATTGTCGCTGTCCGCAGGCGCGATCGGCGATGCCGGCGCCTGGGCGGTCATCGCAATCGTGCTGGCAAGCCTGGGCGCCGGGCCGATGGTTGCGATCAAAGCCATCGGCGGCGGTCTCCTGTTCGCGCTGGTAATGGTCATGCTTGCGCCCAGACTATTGGCAGGACTTGGCCAGCGCGCCGAGCGCGAGGGTGGGGTGACCCACGCTTTGCTTGCCATAGCGCTGATCCTGTTCGTGCTTTCTGCGTTTGCGATGGATGCCGTCGGCATCCACGCCGTCTTTGGCGGATTCCTGCTGGGGACGGCGATGCCGCGCGGTGCCCTGACGGAGGGATTGCGGCGTCAGCTCGAACCGTTCACCGTCATTTTCCTGTTGCCGATGTTCTTCACCTATTCAGGCCTCAACACGCGACTGAGCGTGGTCGATTCGACTTCGCTGCTCTTGGCCGCCGTCGTCGTGATCGTCGCTTCGATCGTTGCGAAAGGGGGCGCCTGCTACATCGCGGCGCGGCTGAGCGGACAGGATCACCGCACGGCCGCCGGAATCGGCGCGTTGATGAATGCCCGCGGGCTCATGGAACTGATCATCATCAACATAGGTCTGGAGCGCGGCATAATCGGGCCTGCGCTGTTCGCGATCCTGGTCATGATGGCGATCGTCACGACGCTGATGGCGTCGCCGCTCTTCGAAATGGTCTACCGTCCGTCGGTATGGTCCAAGCGACCCGCCAGCGGCTAGCCGAGAAGAAAAATCCCTACGGTGTCAGCCCGCTTACTGCCCGGTCCGGAAATGTCGACCATCCATACACCTCTCTACATAATCTGAAGATTCTGCCGGTGGATTCAGCTAAGCTCGGCGCTGTGCGCAAGAAACTCCGCCTAAGTCACACGCTATATTTGCGGCGTCGTCGCCTTGAGGTACATTGTGCCCTGCAGTGGACCAGCAACGTTACGACGCGGGAGGCGATGTGACAGACAAGGATCGTTTTGAAAGGCTGACCGAAAAGCAGCGGGAATGCCTCAATCTCGTGCTGCAACGCCGGACCTCGAAACAGATCGCACGCATGCTCCATGTGTCCAAGGCTGCCGTCGACCAGCGGCTGACGACCGCACGTCAATCGCTGGGCGTGGCGGACCGCGACGAAGCCGCCGTCGTCTATGGCCGCATGCTGGCGACCTATGACCGGGTCGCATATGACACGTTGCAGCTTCCCCCCATGCCGCCTGTGATCGAAGGCCGTCTACGAGACACGGCCAGCGAGGCTGCCTTCGTGTTGCGTGAAGCACCGACTTCGTTCGGGGCTTTCGCAGCGCAGACGCAGTTTTCGCCCCATGTCTTGGGGATTTCGCTTCACGATTTGGGATCGGTGGCGAGGCTCGCGATCATTGGCGGTCTGACGATCGGCGGTCTTGCAGCCTTGCTCATCGCCCTGGCAGTGGCACAGGCGCTCTCACGCTTGATGTAGGCGAATCTCCGATCCGCAACCCGTTTGGCCGGCTGCCCTGCACCCGTGTCGGAGATCCATTATGCCCATGACCATTTCAGTCGCTACTGCCCGCCTTGCACGCGAAGTTCCCGAAGCCGAAGCTCGCATCGACGAGGCCCTCATCTCGCTTTCCAGCCTCATGTCGACGATGGTCCAGGCACGGCGTGACACCGACACGCCCGCAAGCACCGGCCAGGCAGCGCTCCTGCGTTTGGCCAAGGCCCAGATGGCACTCCTCGACGCGGGCAGCGATGTTCTGCGCGTTCACAGCGAGCTGCTCAAGGTTGGCCGCACGACGGCCGGACTCGACCTCGAGGAGAATTGCGACAAGTTCGCGCACCTGGAAAACGCGCCGATGGCGACGAGGACCGCTGCCTGACGTCCGGTTGACGATCTTCCCATTTGCGTGCTCCGGTGAACGGATGCGCGTCCATCTGTTTCTTGCTGGTCTGACACTCGTCCTGATCTACGCGATGTGGAAGGGCGGTGGACCGGAGCGCGCAGTGGGCTGGATCCTGATTGCGATGGGCGTGTCCACCACGTTTGCCCGTCTCATTTTCCCGCCAAGCTTCATGCACCTCGATGAAGTCGTGCTGAGTTCCGATTTTGCAGCGCTCGTGGCGCTGCTTCTGGTGGCGCTCAGATCAAGCAGGTTCTGGCCGTTATGCGTTTGTTCGTTACAAATCGTTTCCATCGTCGCGCATCTCGCCCGGGCCCTGGACTATTCGATTCACCCGAAAGTCTATTGGCTGATGGCCATCGGGCCGAGCTATCCGATCATCATCCTTCTCGCGGTCGGCACATGGCGCCACCAGCGTCGGCTCCATCTTCTCGGCAGCGATCCGTCCTGGCGAAGCTGGTCGGCACCGTCGCCCCGGCCGATGCCGAGGAAATAACCCGCAAGTTATTGACGGAGTTCGGCTCCATCGGCCGACTTCTCCGGCAAAGCGATGAAGCGAAACGGCGCGTCCTCGGCAACGACCCGGAGATCCTGTCGTTGCTCAGCGCGACGCGCGACGCGCTGGACGAGGCGCTGCGATCGGACATCATCGGCGAACAGGTCCACCCGGGGCATCCGCTGCTCCGACGGTACCTCGTGCTAGCCATGGGTTCGCTCAGCGAAGAGACGCTTCACATCATGTTTCTGGACGGTGACCGCCGGCTCGTCGCCGAGGAACAGGTCGCGCGCGGTACGGTGGGGACCGTTTCCATCTATCCGCGGCTCATCTTCAAGCGCGCGCTCGAACTCGGCGCAGCAACGATCATCATGGCGCATAACCATCCGTCCGGAGACCCGCGCCCGAGTGAACAGGATATCCGCACGACCAAAATGGTACTCGACATCGGTCATGCGCTGGAAATCGCGCTGACCGACCATCTTATCGTTGCCGGGTCGGAATGCGTCAGCATGCGCGACCTTGGACTTATGGCGTGACCCTGATCGGCCGGATGCGATCGATGCGGCGCCGCGCGCTCGGCCGGAAATCAGATCAGGGCGCTGGACAGAAGCCGACCCACCTGAATGAGGACCGCGTTCAGGTCCTAGAGAGCCAGCTGGCCGAATTCACGCGACTGGCACCGATGAACCTGCTTGCATCGACCCTCGCGCACGAACTCGGCCAGCCGCTGGCGGCGGTCGCCAATTATGTGAGCGGCGCCCACAGGCTGATCAAGGAGGGCAATGACCCTCAGATGCGTCTGGTAGAGGAAGCGCTCAGTGCCGCAGCAGCAGCCAACCAGCGCAGCAGCGACATTGTCCGCAGTATGCGCTCGATCATTTCTGGGGGGAGCGCCAGTCGCCAGCCCGAAAATCTGGCTAGCCTTGTCGAGCGGGTCAGCCTCCTTGCGATGGCAGAAACCGACGATTTCGGGGTCGACTATCAGGTCGAAATCGATCGCAACGTCGAGACAGTCTATGTCGACCGCGTCCAGCTCGAGCAGATCCTGATCAATCTTCTGCGCAACGCCATCGACGCCGTCGCGCAGCAGCCGGTGCGCCGGATAACCCTGGCCGCGCGCCGGATGGGCTCTCGGGTTGACATCAGCGTGTCCGACTCCGGACCCGGCGTCGCGCCCGACACTGAAGGCAGGCTGTTCCGTGCCATGAAGTCGACAAAGAGCGATGGCCTCGGCGTCGGGCTGTCGATCTGCCGCACCATGGCCGAAGCAAATGGCGGAACGATCCGATATGCACCGGCGCCTGAGGGAGGGGCGTGCTTTACCGTCAGCCTGCCGGCAGAGGCATGATCCCGGGCAGCGTTCCGAGATGCCGGGTTCAGTCGTCGAGGAACCTGATGGCGGGCCCGATCATATGCCCGCCGTCCTGTTCGACGAGCAGGCGACGCTCCCCGACATGCGGGTGGTCGAGCGCTTCGCGAAAATCGAGGACCGGCGCAAAGGCGACGTCCTTGTCGGCGAACCAGTCGATCCATTCGTCGCGCGTCCGGGTGGCGAAAATCGTGCGCAGGAACGCGATCAGCGGCCCCTGTTCGCCTGCCGCTGCCAATCCGACCGGGATGAGCTCGGGTCGGCCGAGTGCCGTCAGCAGGTTGACGACGAATTTCTCCTCGCGTCCGCCAAGCGCGATATAGCGGGCGTCGCTGGTCGCATAAACCTGATAAAAAGCAGCGCCACCCAACGAACGCTGGCTGGCGGAGCGAGGTGCCGTGCCACCCATGATCGCCGAGCCGGCGACATGCGCGCACCACGGCAAGAGACTGTCGAACATGGCGCAATCGATGAAGTCGCCGCGGCCCGTCTGCTGGCGGCCGATGAGCGCCATGAGCACCGCCGACAGGCCCGTGAGGCTCGCCGCTAGGTCGGCGCTGGCAACACCGGGTACGACGGGCACGCCATCGGCAGCATCGTTTACCGACAGGAAGCCCGCCATGGCCTGTACGGCCAGGTCGTGCGCCGGGTGATTAGCGAGCGTCCCTTTCTGGCCAAAAGCACTGATCGAGCAATAAACGATACCGGGGTTGCGCGCGGCAACGGCAGCATAGTCGAAGCCCAGACGACTCATTACGCCGGGGCGGAATCCTTCTACAAAAACGTCGGCCGCATCGATCAGCGCCCAGAGTTCGTCGCGCCCCGAGTCCGACTTCAGGTCCAGACGGCGACAGTCCTTGCCCCGGTTGAGGCTGCGGAACCACACCGACTGGTCGCCCTCGAAAGGGATTTGTTCGCGCGCCGGATCCCCCGCCAGCGGTTCCACCTTGATCACGTCGGCGCCCTGATCGGCCATCATCATGGTCAGCATAGGGCCGGGCAGGAACAGCGAGAGGTCTACGACCCGGATACCCGACAACTTGCCCATCGAACCGGACGAATTCCTTGGCGCTTGGCTGCGTCCGGGCCTGGGAAGGCGCAGACGGCAAATGGCGGAGACGGCGAGATTCGAACTCGCGGTAGCGGTTACCCGCTACGACGGTTTAGCAAACCGTTGGTTTCAGCCACTCACCCACGTCTCCGGCTGGTAGCGTGCCGACGTCCTTAACGTCCGACGCGCGCGCAGGCAACCGTGCCCGCGAAGACTCGCATCACCGCGAAATCGACTCG
>JANMJZ010000023.1:0-24972 GCA_031371635.1 Sphingomonadales bacterium
CTACGAGGGACTGTTGTCGGCCGGCATCAGCACGTCGACCAAGGTCGGTATGGCCATCGGCAGCGCCGCTGCTGCCTTTGCGCTCAGCGCTGCCGCCTATAGGCCCGATGCGGTAACCGAAGCTGTTCGCCTGTCGATCCGGCAGTCCTATTTCGTCTACCCTGCCGTCCTGCTCGCCCTGCAAGCACTGGTCGTCTTCTTCTGGCCGATGGACACGCGGCCAGGTGCCAAAGGTGGCGCAGAATAGAGCGTCAGCAGGTCGGCTGCGGGTTCAATTCTCCGCGCCCATGCGCCGCGCGCACAGCCACGCCAGCACCAGGCACAGGGAGATGACGATCGCGCTTTGAGTCAGCGTCGACCATTCGCGCGCGGATACATGCACGACCGCGGCAACAGCGTGGTTCAACGCGATCCAGACGGCGGCGTAAAAGCCGGCCCGGTACAATCTTCGCAGGAAGAGCGATAGGATCAGCACGATCGCCGCGAGCAATTCAAGCCAGCCTACGGCTTTCCCGATCGCAACGGGCAAATGCATCGTCCACGCCAGATGCTCGACCAGCACTTCCATCGGCGCAAGCGCCTTGTTGTAGCCGACGAACAGCGAAAATCCTGCGATCGGCAGGGCCAGCACCACCAGCGCGATCCGTTCTGCCCAATGTGTTGCGCGAGTCCCGTTACCGATCATGACTGCCCCCCAAAGCTGCTCTTGACGCCAAGCACATATTTATAGAATGGAGATTCTAATTGGTTTAACGGGATCGAGCAAGCCTGTCGGTCCCGATCATGGCAATGGCGGCGCTTTGGCAGCCGTTCATCGAGAGGAGAGGCCCGTGGCAATCAAGAGAGGCGTGAGCCTGTACAGCTTCCAGAACGAGACCTTCCAGGAGAAGATGACCCTCGAGGACTGCATACGTACCTGCGCTGAAATGGGCGCTTATGGCATCGAGGTCATCGGTGAGCAGACCTTCTGGGGCTGGCCCGAAGTCGGCGTCGAGGACGCGGCCATCGATAACTGGCACCAGCTGATCGCCAAATACGACTGCGTGCCCGTCAGCCACGATTTCATGCTCGACTACAAGCGCTACAAGGGCCGCGAAATGCCCTTCGACGAGCAGGTCGCCAGCGTGCGCAAGGACATCGAACTCGGCGCGCGCCTGGGGATGAAGTACATCCGCGCGCTCGTCTCGATCGCGCCCGAGGTACTGGTCGCCGCCGCGCCCTATGCAGAGGAAAAGGGCATCAAGATCCTGATCGAGGTGCACGCCCCGCTGCATTTCGACCATCCCTGGATCATTCGCCACGCCGAGTATTTCGAGAAATCGGGTTCCGACGCGCTGGGCTTCCTGCCCGACATGGGCATGTTCCTTCATGCCCTGCCGCCGGTCTGGAAAGAGAAGTTCATGCGGATCGGCGTGCCGAAGAACATCGCCGACTATATCGAGAAGGCCTATGCCGACCGCGTCCTCAGCGAATATGTCATCCTGAACGTGCAGCAGATGGGCGGTGTCGGTCCGGCCATCGCCATGGCGGAAACACTGCGCCACAATGCAGCGTTCGAGCCGAAGCGCATGCTCGATTATATGCCGCGCATTCACAATATCCACGGCAAGTTCTATGAGATGACAGCCGATTATGTCGAACCGTCGATCCCGTACGACGAAATTGTCAGCGTCCTGCAAAAGGGCGGCTACGACGGCTATATCTGTTCGGAATATGAGGGGAACCGCTGGATCGAGGACGCTATGGAGCCCGACAGCGTCGAGCAGGTCCGCCGCCAGCAAGTAATGCTCGCGCAATTGCTGGGCGAACCCGCCCCCCGGCTTCAGCAAGCCGCCTGAGGAGATCGAGCCATGATGGACAACAAGATGATCGTCGAGGACAGCCTCGAGAGCAGCGAAAAGGGGTTCGCCTTCTACGGCCGCCTTCCCTATTACCGCGGCCTCGGCCTTTCGATGGTGGAGGACATCCAGGTCACCGCCGATGGCGAGCCCGTCGCACGCGAGGACGTGCGTTTCCACGTGCGCGGCAAGACCTATACGCTCGACCAGATGGAGACGGTCTACGACGACCGCTGGAATTTCGGCGAAAAGGCAAAGATCATTGCGATGAAGCCGGGTGGCCTTGCGCCCGGCAGGCACAGGATCGAGTTCGCCGTACGGATGCGGGTTTCGTACCTGCCCTTCGTTCCGACGACCAAGGACACCAAGGAACTGGCCTTGGCGGCCTAACATGGCCGATCTGACCCTGAACCAGGCAGCGTCGCTCACGGCGGGGGCCGCTATGTGGTCGTCCGTGGCGATCCCGGAAGCTGGCATCCCTGCGTTCACGATGAGCGACGGGCCGATGGGTATCGCCAGCGGCAAGGTCGACGAGCGCGATATCGCCCGGCTTTCCCCCTGTGCCACGGCGCTGGGGGCGAGCTGGGACGTCGAACTGGCGGCGCGTATCGGCACGCTCGTCGGGCAGGAAGCGGTAGGGCGCGGCATCGACATGGTTCTGGCGCCGAACATAAATCTTGCGCGCAGCCCGCTGGCGGGGCGGGCGTTCGAGTATTTCTCCGAAGACCCGCTGCTGACCGGCGTTTTGGGGGCCGCATGGATCGCGGGCCTTCAGTCCACCGGTACCGGGTCGTGTGCCAAGCATCTGGTCTGCAACGACAGCGAGACCGCGCGCGACAGCGTGAACGTACAGGTCGACGAACGCACCTTGCGCGAAGTCTATCTTCTCCCGTTCGAATTTGCCGCGCGCGCCGGGTGCGCGGGGATGCTCGCAGCTTATAACCGCGTGAACGACAGCTATTGTGCCGAACAGCACCATGTGCTGACCGAAGTGGTCAAGCGGGAATGGGGCTATCGCGGAACGATCATGTCCGACTGGTTCGGCACGCACAGCACCGCCCCGACCCTGAGTGCCGGGCTCGACCTGGAAATGCCAGGCCCCGCCCGCTTCCTTGGGGCGAAGGTTTCGGCCGCCGTCGCCGATGGCACGCTGGACGCAGCGCGCGTGCAGGACGCGGCGGCGCGCGTAACCGCGACCGCAAGGCGCGTAACCGGCGCCAAGACCCGGCCGCTTGCTCCCGAAGCGATTTCGCCCCTGCTGGTCGAGGCCGCAGCCGCCGGCTTCGTGCTGCTCAGGAACGCGGGCTCCCTGTTGCCGATCGCTCCGGCCGGCATCGGCACGCTGGCCGTCATCGGCCCGAATGCCGCCGCCCCCTGTTTCCAGGGCGGGACCTTCGCCAAGATCTCCGTGCGCCCCGACCTGCCGTCGCCGATTGAGGCGATCCGGACACGGTTCGGTCCCCACTGCACGGTCTCATTCGAACCGGGCGTCGATCCGGCGCCGCGCCTGCCCTTCATGCCAGTGACCCCGGCGCACGACATCGGCGATGGCTGCGTGCGCGGCATGACGATCGAATATTTTGACGGCCCCGACTGCAGCGGCATGCCCCTGACGCGCGAAACGCGCGATGCCAATTCGCTGGTCTGGTTCGCCGGAATGCACGATCAGGCGCCCTTCGCCCAGGGCGGTTCGATCCGTGCGTCCGGACGCTTTGTCGCCGGGCGCGCAGGCACATATCGCTTCCACCTGGGCGCCACCGGTGCCTCGCACATGCTGGTCGACGGGCACAAAGTCGTGCGCACGACCGAATGCCCGCCCGGCGACACGATGGGCGTGCTGAAAGCCGGGGATTCCGAAAGCGCGCCGGTCGACCTGACCGAGGGTCAGTCCGTCGACGTGGTCGTCGAGTTCGGCTTCACCGGCGCCCGGGTCCATGGCCTGTGGTACGGCATCCGCGCCCCCGGCAGTGGCGAGGAGTTGCTGGCCGCGGCGGTCGAGGCTGCCCGCAAGGCCGATACCGTGCTGCTGATCGTCGGCGAAACGTCAGACAGCTCGGTCGAAAGCAAGGACAGGCCTGACACGCGGCTTGCCGAGGGCCAGCTGGAACTGATCGCGCGCGTCACGGCGGCCAACCCGCGCACTGCCATCATCACCAACGTCGGCCATGCCTATGACGCGGCATGGGAAAGAGCGGCGGCGGCGCATCTCGCCTGTTGGTATCCCGGCGAAGGCTTTGCCGAAGCCCTCGCTGGCGTCCTGGCGGGAGACCTTGAACCCGGCGGGCGCATGCCGGTAACGATCGCGCGCAGCGAGGCGGACTATCCCGGCTATGCGCTCAAGCCCGAAGCCGACGGCAAGCTGAACTACAGCGACGCGACGCGCATCGGCTATCGCGGAATCATCGCCGCAGGAAACACCGCGCTCCACACCCTCGGCGCCGGACAGGGCTATGCGAAATTCGACTGGTCCGAAGCGGCGGTCACGGACAACGGCGTCGCGATCACAGTGACCAACATCTCGGACCGCGCGGGTGCAGAGGTCGTGCAGGTTTATCGCGATGTGCCCGAGTCCACGCTGATCGGCTTTGCCAAGGTTCGGCTCGCTGCAGGGGACAGCCAACAAGTCGCGATTGCCCTGCCCCGCCGCCGGTTCATGACCTGGGGCGATGCGGGCTGGCAGCTGCCCCCCGCCCCGCTCCGCATACGCGTGGCGCGCCATGCCGAGGACCCCGGTTTCGCGCTCGAAGTGGATGAGGCCATTTTGGACGAGGCCGGGCTCTAGCCCCAGCTCAGCCGAGCGCGCGATAACGGAAATCTCGAAACACGGCCTGCCCTTTACCGGCTGCGAAGAGTGCAGGACGGAGCGCGGCCAGATCGTCGGCAGTGTTGGCATTGTAGCCCGAGACTTCGGACCGGACGCCGTGGCGGGTCCAGCTCTGGCCATCGCCGCTGTAGTAGAATGTCACGATCTGGCGGTCGTTGACGATCCTGAGGTGCAGCGTGCGGACGACCGGCGCCGGTTCGCGCCAGTACATCGGCTGGCCACCACGATAGCTTTTCATGCCCGACGCATCCATGCCCATGCCAAGGAACAGGCGGCGGTTGTAGAACAGCAGCAGGCCGCCCTCGACGTCACCCTCCAGTTCGACCGCTACAGTGATCTCATAAGCGTGATCGCCGGCACCTTGCGTCACGACGAACCCGTCGCCGGGCCCGCTGCCCTTGCCCGGCAGGGTCAGCTTGCCGTCGCCCATGGCAATCCGTCCGGCCTCGTCGGGGCTGGCTCCATGCGCGGTCCAGCGCATGCCCAGAGATGAGCTTGCGAAGCTGTCCGAACGGGGCATGCCATGCGGCCCGCCCGAGCGCCCCGTCGGCATGGGCAGCGGCTTCGAAAGATCGCCGCCCAGCGCCCGGGGCCAGCCATTGCTCGTCCATTCGAACGGTTCGAGCAAGGTCTGCCGACCGAGAGAGCGGTACCCGTTCTCATAGCCGTGATAGACGAAATACCACTGGCCACGGGGCCCCTCGACAGCGGTGGCGTGCCCACGCGACCACCATGCCTCTCGCACGTCTTGCGTACGGACAATCGGGTTGTGCGGACAATTTTCCCACGGGCCGTTCACCGACCTGGACCGTGCTGCAATAACCATGTGCCCGGTTGCGGGGCCGCTCGTGCCGCCGACGGCGGTGATGATGTAGAACCAGTCGCCCCGGCGCAACAGCTTCGGACCTTCGAGCGCATAGGCCTCGGTGGTCCACGCATCGGGATATTTCCAGCCGTCATAGGCATGGGTGACGGGCCCGACGGCAGACAGGCCGTCGTCGGACAATTGCACGCGTTCGATGCCGGACAGGAACAGGTAGCGCTTGCCGTCCTCGCCCACCACATGGCCAGGATCGATATAGCCGCGGATGCCCAGGTCGACCGGCTCGCTCCACGGCCCCGTGATCGCATCGGCATGGATCGCCCAGATCTGGGGGGCGTCCTTGACCTTGTCCGACCATGGCGCCGGGATGAACGGGATGTAGATGAAGTAGCGTCCGGCGTGCTTCACCAGGTCGACGGCAAAGCCGATCGCGATGGGGTGGTTCAGGGCGGGTCCTACCGGCACCCAGTTCACAAGGTCGCGTGAGTGCCAGATCAGCAAGCCCGGCGCCGAATCGAAGCTCGAATGGGTGAGATAGTAATCGGCGCCATCCTTGAGGACCGACGGGTCGGGAAAGTCCCCGGCCAATACAGGGTTAAGGAACGTCCCGTTGCCGAGGTCGGCCTTGCGCTGGCCTTCGATCCCAGCGCGCAAGATATCGCGTGCTTTGGCTGGTGAATGGATGCCCCGCACCGGCGCTGCGGCCGCAGAGGCGGCAAGGCCGCCGAGCGCCAGCAAAGCCCGACGGTCGATCCGCTCTTCTTTCATGTCGCCTCTCCCTTGATTTTACTTCGCGTTAAATTAGAATGCCCATTTCAAATAAAGCAACTGGAAGTTGTGTGGGATGCGGCTGAGGATGGCCATGATCGGCGGGGGACCCGGTTCGTTCATCGGGCCCGTGCACCGTATTGCGGCCGAGATGGACCGCGAGATCGAACTCGTCGCCGGCGTCTTTTCCGCCGACGCGGGACGGAGCCGCGCGTCTGCCGAGACCTATCGGATCGACCCGGCGCGCGCCTATGCAGATCTCGCGACGATGCTGGCATCAGAAAGCGAGCGAGCGGACCCGATCGACTTCGTGGCGATCGTCACGCCGAACCACAACCACCTCTCCTCGGCGCTCGCCGCTCTGGCCGCCGGCTTTGCGGTGATGAGCGACAAGCCGATGACTGCGACCTTCGACGAGGCGCGCAAGCTGGACGCCGCGGTCCGCACGTCGGGCCTGCCCTATGCGCTGACCTATACCTATTCAGGCTATCCGCTGGTGCGCGAAGCCCGTGCGCGCGTCGCCGCCGGTGCGCTCGGCAAGGTGCGCAAGGTCGTCGTCGAGTATCCGCAAGGGTGGTTGGCGGGGCCGGCCGAAGGCAAACAGGCGGAATGGCGCGTCGATCCGGCCCGCGCCGGAGTCGGCGGCTGCATCGGCGACATCGGTGTCCATGCGTTTCACTTGGCCGAGTTCGTGACCGGGCTTAGAGTTACCGAATTGCTTGCCGACCTCGGCACGGTCGTTCCTGGCAGGCTGCTGGACGACGATTGCAGCGTCCTGCTGCGTTTCGACAACGGCGCGCGCGGGGTGCTGCTCGCCAGTCAGATCGAAGTGGGTGAACTCAACGGCCTGCGCATCCGCGTCTATGGCGAGCATGGCGCGCTCATCTGGCGACAGGAGAGCCCCAATACGCTGACGCTGCACCACGGCGACGGGCGGACCGAACTGGTCCGCGCGGGCGACAGCTCGCTGGGGCCCGATGCTGCCAGTCGCACGCGCACGCCGGGCGGCCACCCCGAAGGGTATCTGGAAGCCTTTGCCAATCTGTACCGCGACTTCGCCGAAGTGCTGCGGGGCGGTGATGCCCCGCTGTTGCCCGGCACCGCCGACGGACTGCGCTCCATGTCCTTTATCGACACCGCCGTCCGCGCCAGCGCCGCAAGGGCCGGCTGGACCGCACTGATCGTCTGACCCGATGAGGAAACCAGCATGAAAACGCTCAAGGGGCCCGGTATTTTCCTGGCCCAGTTCGCAGGGGATGCCGCGCCCTTCCACACCCTCGACAGCATCGCCGCCTGGGCAGCAGGACTGGGGTATAAGGGCATTCAGATCCCCAGCTGGGATGCGCGCCTGATCGACCTGGCAAAGGCGGCCGACAGCCAAGACTATTGTGACGAGATTGCCGGAACGTGCGCGGCGCACGGCATCGCGATCACCGAACTCTCGACGCACCTGCAGGGCCAGCTGGTCGCCGTCCACCCGGCGTATGACGCGATGTTCGACGGCTTTGCCGCGCCCGAAGTGCGCGGCGATCCGGTGGCGCGGCAGGCTTGGGCGGTGCAGCAGCTGAAATACGCCGCGACCGCCAGCCGTCGCCTCGGTCTCACCGCCCATGCGAGCTTCTCCGGCGCGCTGGCGTGGCCCTATGTCTATCCCTGGCCGCAGCGCCCTGCCGGTCTGGTCGAGGACGCGTTCGCCGAACTGGCGCGGCGCTGGCACCCGATCCTCGATCATTTCGATCACGAAGGGGTGGACGTCGCTTACGAAATTCATCCGGGCGAGGACCTTCACGACGGCGTCACCTTCGAACGCTTCCTCGAGGCGGTGGGCGGGCACAAGCGCGCCAATATCCTGTACGATCCGAGCCACTTCGTGCTGCAGCAGCTCGACTACCTCGCGTTCATCGATATCTATCACGAGCGCATCAAGTGCTTTCACGTGAAGGATGCGGAGTTCCGCCCCAACGGCCGCAGCGGCATCTATGGCGGCTATCAGTCCTGGGTGAATCGCCCCGGCCGGTTCCGGTCGCTGGGCGACGGGCAGGTTGATTTCGGCGGCATCTTCTCGAAGATGGCCGCCTACGACTTCGACGGCTGGGCCGTGCTGGAATGGGAATGCGCGCTGAAGCATCCGGAACAGGGCGCGGCCGAGGGAGCCCCGTTCATCGCCCGGCATATCATTCCCGTGACGGAGCACGCCTTCGACGATTTCGCTGCCGGCAGCGAGGATCGTGCGCTCAACCGCCGGGTCATGGGCATTGCAGGAGCGGACGCATGAGCGAAACCGGATGGACCCGACGCGGCCTGATCGGGGGCGCTGCCCTCGCCGCCGTCGCAATCGGCGTGCCGGGCGGCTATTATCTGCTGCGCCGGCTCGATCCCGCCGACGCGCCGACCGACCGCCAGCGGGCCCTGATGCGGATCGTCGCCGAGCATGTCCTTCCGCGGACGACGACACCTGGAGCGGGCGACACGGGGACCGGCGATTTCGTCCTGGTCGCGCTCGCCCATGGCCTTGAAGGAACGCGCCGGCCGGTGGATACCAGCAAATCCCCGGCACCCGTCTCCGGCTTCCTCCGCACGGACGGCAGCTTGCGCCACGTCGAATGGCTGGCCCACGATCTCGACGACCGCGCAGGGGGCGACTGGGCCGCACAGGCTCCTGCCACGCGCGCGAAGACTCTCGCCGCACTTGACGCCGCTGCCTTTGGCGAAGGTGCGGACGGGCATCCGTGGCGACAGATCAAGGCGCTCGTCCTGACCGGCTATTACACGTCGCAGGCGGGCGCGTCGCAGGAGCTTCAGTATGAGCTCACCCCCGGCCGCTTCGATCCCAAGATTCCGCTGCTGCCGGGCGCTTGTGCCTGGTCGAGCGACTGGACAGCGGTGGACTTCGGCTGATGGCGGACACGATGGATTTCGACGCGATCGTCGTCGGCTCGGGCATTACCGGCGGCTGGGCCGCCAAGGAACTTACCGAAGCCGGACTCAAGGTGCTGATGATCGAGCGGGGCCGCATGATCGAGCACCAGTCCGGGTATGACACCGAGAACAAGGCGCCATGGGAAATGCCCTTTCGCGGCATCGGCGATGCCGAGCGCTACGCCCGCGACTTTCCCGTGCAGATGCTCAATCGCCACTTCAACGAGTTCACCGAGGGGCATTTCGTCAACGACGCCGAGAACCCCTATCAGAAGGGCAAGGATACCGATTTCAATTGGTTCCGAAGCTATAACCTGGGTGGGCGCTCGCTGACCTGGGGGCGCCAAAGCTATCGCTGGTCGGACTATGATTTCGGCGCCAACAAGCGCGACGGCCATGGCACCGACTGGCCCATCCGCTACGCCGATGTCGCGCCCTGGTACGACAAGGTGGAGGAATTCATCGGCGTTGCGGGCGCACACGAAGGCCTGCCGCAGTTACCCGATGGCAAGTTCCTGCCCCCGTTCGCGCTCAATGTCGTCGAACAGGCCGTGCGCGAGCGGATCATGCAGTCCTGGCCCGAGCGGCGCCTGACGATCGGGCGAACCGCCAACCTGACCGAGGGGAAAGGCGAGCGCGGCCAGTGCCAAAGCCGGTCGATCTGCGCGCGAGGCTGTTCCTATGGCGCCTATTTCTCCACCCAGTCGAGCACGCTTCCGGCTGCGCGGGCCACGGGCCGGCTTACCCTGATCACCGATGCCGCGGTCGAGCATGTCGACTATGATCCTGCGACGAAGAAAGTCACCGGCGTCCGCTGGGTCGACACGAAGACAAAGCAACGCAAGGCGGCAACCGCGCGGATGGTGTTCCTGAACGCGGGCGCGTTCAATTCGGTGCAACTCCTGCTCAATTCGGGCAACGAGGCCATGCCGAATGGTCTCGCCAACAGCAGCGGCGTGCTGGGCACGCACATCATGGACCATGCCAACACGCTGTCGGCGATCGCGATCATGCCGGGGTTCGAGCAATGGACGACCTTCGGCAACCGGCCGACGGGCGTGGTCATTCCGCGCTATCGCAACATGGATAGCATGGACGGCACCGGCCATACGCGCGGGTTTTCGTTCCAGGGCGGCGCGTTGCAATCGGGATGGACTGCCGGCAAGCGAGAAGCCGGGATCGGTGCGGACTATAAGGCAAAGCTGCGCGCACCCGGCCCTTGGCGCATGGTGCTCGTCGGTTTCGCCGATTGCGTGCCGCGTGCCACCAACCGGCTTACGCTCGACCGCAGCAAGGCGGACGCCAATGGCATTCCCCAGTTGAGGATCGACTTCGCGTTCGGTGCCGAGGAAAACGCCGCGCTGGCGCAGGCCAAGGCCGACGCTGCCGAAATGCTGACCAAGGCGGGTGGGCAGGTGATCATGGGGTTCGACCGTCCGGGCGCGGGAGGCACCGCGATCCACGAAATGGGCGGGGCACGGATGGGCCTCGATCCCAAAACATCGGTGCTCAACAAATGGAGTCAGGCGCATGACGCGGCCAACATGTTCGTCACCGACGGCGCGCAGATGAGCTCGTCCGCCTGCCAGAACCCGTCGCTGACTTACATGGCGCTGACGGCGCGCGCCTGCGACCATGCCGTGGCCTTGCTGAAGTCGGGGGCGATATGACCGGCTACGTCAATAACCTGTGGTACATGGCCGCATGGGCAGACGAGATCGTCGGCGACGCACTGTTCTCGCGCACGCTGCTCGACCGGCCATGGCTGATCTATCGCAAGAATGAAGGCGACTGGGCGATGATTGCCGATCGCTGCCCGCATCGCTTCGTGCCGCTGAGCATGGGCGGCGGGAAGGCGATGTGGTGCATTGCCGCTATCACGGCCTCGGGTTCGGGCCGGATGGGCGCTGCGTTCACTCGCCTTTCCCCGGCGATCCGCCCGCACATGCGGTTGCGGCGACAATGCCGATCGTCGAAAAGCATCGCGGCCTGTGGTTCTGGCCCGGCGATCCGGCGCTGGCCGATCCGCTAAAGATCCCTGATTTCACCTTCCTCGATGCCGAGGCCGGCATGCGACGCGGGCATCTGCGGATCGAAGGCAATTACGAGCTGATCACCGACAATCTGATGGACCTGACCCACGCCGAATTTCTCCATGTCGAAAGCTTCGGTGTGAACGGGTCGATCTTCCACGGGCAGCAAATTGTGCGGCATGGGGACGACGGCGCGATCTGGAACAACTGGGATATGACGGCTGTCGAGCCGCCCGAATGGTCCAAGCCGATGCTGTCTCCCGGCGACAAGGTCGACCAGTGGCTGCACATGCGCTGGCATGCGCCTGCCGCGATGGCCCTGACGGTTGGCCTAGCGCGCGCGGGAACGGGGCGCACCGACATGGTGATGCCGGCCATGGTCAACCCGCATATCATCACGCCCGAGACGGCGACGTCCTCCCATTATTTCTACGACCATGAGGCGACCGACGCCGCTGCCGAAATGGCGCGTCAGGTGTTCGCCGACGAAGACGAACCAATGATCGAGGCCGCGCAGCGCGCGCTTGGCAGCGAAGACTTCTGGGAGGCGCGGCCTGCCATTCTCCAGACCGATGCCGGCGCGATCCGTGCCCGGCGAGCCTTAATGCAAATGCGCCGAGCCGAGCAGGCGACCGCGGCCTAGGCCCTCCTGCCCCTCAGGGCTTGACGGGTGCTGGCACCAGCAGGCCAGACCGCGCGAGCCACTTGTGCATCAGCTCGATCCAGCCCTCTTCCGGCGAACCCGGTGCGCCCAGCCCGAAGCCGTGGCCGCCGCTGGGGAAAAGGTGAAACTCGATCGGTCGCCTGGCGGCGCGGTAGCTTTCAATGAGTGGAAAGCCCTTGTGCGGCGCCAGCAGGAAATCGTCGGCCGCGATGGCTACGAACATCGGCGGCGCATCGGCCGGGACGGTCATCGCGCCCATGTTGGGATAGATGGGCGCAGCGAAATCGGGCTTGTCGACGCCACCCTCGGCAACCATTGTCCGGGTCAGGAAGCCACCGGCCGAAAATCCCATAAAGCCGACGCGCTTCGGATCGATGCCGAACTTTGCGGCATGCGTCCGGACCCAGCGAAGCGCGGCAAGACCATCGGTACGTGCCGCCGCCGGGGTGTCGTCGGGCAGGCGCAACAGCGACGACGGCTTGCCCTGAATGACCTTCTGCAGTTCGTCGACGAAGACATTCTGGTCCGGCGGGGTCGCAAGCGTCCGGTATTTCAGCACGAATGCGGTGATGCCGTGACGGGCCAGCCAGGTCGCAACCTGCCACCCCTCCTTTTCGATCGCGAGCCCCATGAAGCCGCCGCCGGGAGCGACGATGATGGCGGTACCGCTTGCCTTGCCGGCGGGAAGGAAGGGCAGCAGCGTCGGGCAGGTCACATTCCGGACAGACGGGAGGCCCGTGTCGGGAAACCAGGTTTCGCTACGCTGGTCGCAACCTTCGGCCGCGAGATCGACGGCTCCTGCCTGTGGGGGCCGCGCGATCGTGGTACGGGCGATTTCGGCCTGCGCGAACGCGGGCGATGCGAGCAGCCCCAGCAGGCCGGCGAGCGCGATGGCAAACCTGCTCATGCGGACGTCTCTGCCGCTGTCGAACCCAGCATCTTTGACAGCAACAGGGCACAGGCGAGCGCCCCGACGATCCCGATCAGGCCGACTACCAGAAACGCGCCCTGCATCGTCCCCTGTTGCGCGCGCAACGCGCTGACGAGGAGAGGCGAGGTGAACTGGCCAAAGAAGAACGTCGCGGTCCACATCCCCATGCCCCGTCCGCGATGCTGAAAGGGCAGTTGCGACTGGGCCCATGCGATCAGGGTCGGGATGGCCATGCCGGCCCCGGTTTGCTGCAGGGCCATGCCGGCGATCATGCCCTGCCAGTTGCGGGTCAGGCCCATGACACTCAGCCCGGCGCCGAGCAGGGCGAGGAAAATCGCAATCTGCCAGTGCGTGCCCATGCCGCGCTTTCCCGCCCACCAGAAGATGGCGGCGCCGAGCAGGATGAACAGGGTCGGTAGGGCGGTGATCTGGCCGATGCTCTGGGGGTCCGAAACGCCCAGTTCCTGCCAGACGGTCGCGCCATTGACGATGAACACGTAATAGATGGCGGACGAGAACAGCGTGAGTGCCGCGATCCCGCCGATGGCGCGCCAAGGAAAGGCCGTTGCCGCTACGCCCTTTTCGTCGATGCCCAGGATCTGGCGTACCGTCGTGTCGCTCTGCGGCTCGTACATGTAACGCAGCATGGCAACGAAGATGGGCAGCGCGAGCAGATACAACAGGAAGATGCCGTTCCAGCGCCATGCCGTCATCGTCCCGGCAAAAAAGATCATGATCGACGACAGGAAGGGCCCCACGACGCCCTGCAGCGCAAGCCAGGTGCGACGGCCGCTGTCCGGCCAGTAATCGGCAATCAGCGTGTTGATCGTTGTCAGGATCGCCGCTTCGCAGAGGCCGAGCAGCAGGCGCGAGGCGTAGATGGCGTTGAGGTCTTCGAGAAAGAACGGCGCCGTCCCGATAATGCCGTAGAAGAATGTCGAGATCAGCAGCAGCTTGCGTCGGCCGAACCTGTCGACCAGCACGCCCGCAAAAAGTGCGACCAGTGCAATCGTTAGGCCCGGTGCCGTCACCATCGACGGCACCTTCGTCATGGCGCTGGGATCCGTCGGCGCAAAATGGCCGATGATGGCTGGGATCGCAGGGAACATGGAAACGATCGCCAGGATTGGCAGGAAGCCGGCGATGATAACCGTCAGGCCCTGGGGCAGCCCGGGTGTACGGACATTCTTTGGTGATTGGTTCAACCCATTCCTCCCCTGCCCGACCGTTGCAGTCGTTGCGTTCCCATGACCCTAATCGAGGCGCGCTCGAAATAGAAGCATCATTTTAGTTTCTGCTCGCGGTCCATTGAAAACGGAGCGACTCATATCTAGGGGTAATACATTCAAAAACATGCATAGATTTATGTGATCTATGACTATCGCGGGAGGTAATAGGTGACAGTTTTGTCCGTTCGCCGGGTCGTAACCGGGCATGACCGTGAGGGGCGCGCGATCATCCAGGAGGACGGAGCCGTCCCGCGCGTGCAGCGCGTCGGGGGTGAGATCGGCCCCCTCTTTCATGAAGTCTGGAATACGCGCGCCACGCCAGCCCCGATCGATGGGACGTCGGGCGAGCCTGCCGAAACCGGTATCGTCCTTGCCCCACCGAAAGGCGGCACCCGCATCCGCGTGCTCGACATCCCGCCCGAAGGAGACGGCATTCGCAACATGACGGCGGCCGAAGCCGAAGCCCATTTCGCCGAAATCGGCGCAGGTCATGCCTCGAATGCCGCGCGGCAGGGCGCGAAGCACGCCCTGATGCACCGGACCGAGACGATCGACTATGGCATCGTCATCGAGGGTGAGCTGGTACTCATCATGGACGAGGGCGAAACCACCGTGCGTGCCGGGGATATCGTGATCCAGCGTGGCACGAACCATGGCTGGGCCAACCGGTCGGACCGCAACTGCCGCATCGTCTTCGTCCTCATCGACGGAAAGTTCGATGCGGAGCTTGCTGGATGAGGCTTGCGACTTTGCGCGACGGCAGTGCCGACGGAGCACTGGCCGCTGTGTCGACGGACGGCACGCGCGTCCTGCGGATCGGCGGCAGCTATCCCAACCTGCTCGCGGCGATGTCGGACTGGGCGGATGCCAGAACAGCGCTGGAGGCGGCGTCTCTACAGCTCGCAGGCGGGGCGGGCGAACCTGTAGCAGAAATAACATTCGCTGCACCGCTGCCGCGCAGCTGGCAATGGCTCGACGGCTCGGCGTTCACGACGCACGGCGACCTGATGCAGGTCGCTTTCGGGCTGCCGCCGATCGAGACCGACCGGCCGCTGATGTATCAGGGCATGTCCGACCGCTTTTATGGGCCGACCGACGATGTGCCGTTTCCGTCCACCGAGCAAGGCATCGATTTCGAGGGCGAATTCGGCGTGGTTGTCGACCATGTGCCCATGGGAACGACGGCTGCCGATGCGCTCGATCACATCAGGCTGGTCGTCCAGATCAACGACTGGTCGCTCCGGGCGATTGCGCCCATCGAGATGAAGACGGGGTTCGGCTGGATCCAGGCGAAACCCGCCTGCTCGATGGCTCCCTTTGCCGTCACCCCCGATGCGCTGGGCGACGCATGGCGCGACGGTCGTGTCTGCCTCGATCTCGAGATCGACTGGAACGATCGCCGCGTCGGGCGCGCCAATGGTTCGGCAATGGCGTTCGGTTTCCACGAACTTGTCGCGCACGCTGCCCTGACGCGCGATCTGGCGGCCGGCACCATCATCGGTTCGGGGACGGTGTCCAATCCGGACTATGCCGAAGTGGGATCGAGCTGCATTTCGGAAATCCGGGCAATCGAGATGATCGCGCATGGTGCCCCGCAGACTGCGTTCATGCAGTTCGGCGACCATGTGCGCATGTCTGCCGTCGACTCCGGGGGCAGCCATCCGTTCGGCACTATTGCGCAGCGCGTCGTCGCAAGTGAGCCTCGTCGGTCGAGCTGAGCAGCGCCCTGGTGAGGACGGGAGAATAAGGTGCGCCATCTGGTTCAATGTCTTAAAATACTGGTCTCGGCCGCCCTGCTGGGGTCGGGCGCAGGGGCCGCCACAGCCAGCGCCCTTCCACAGATCAGGAATCGACAGCTGCTTGTGGACGGCAAACCCTATCTGGCGATCGGCGGCGAACTCCACAATTCGAGCACGTCGAGCCCCGCCTATATGGAACCGATCTGGGCAAAGCTGAAGGCCATGCACGTGCGGACGGTGGTCGGCACCGTCGCATGGGAGGATTTCGAGCCCGAAGAAGGAAAGTTCGACTATACGTCCGTCGACGCTCAGATCGCGCAGGCGCGCAATCATGACATGCGGATCGTCCTGATCTGGTTCGGCGCGTTCAAAAACGCCGGGTCGACCTATGCACCGACCTGGGTCCGCCGCGATAACACGCGCTTTCCGCGCGCCTTGGTCCAGGCGCAAATGAAAGAGGTCTTTACCTACACCGGTGCAATGCCGCGGCCGGTGCTGTCGGTTTTTGCCCCCCAGCTGATGACGGCGGATCGCGCCGCGTTCGTCGCCTTGATGCAGCATCTGGCGAAGGTCGACACCGATCACCGTGTGATCATGGTGCAGGTCAACAACGAAGTCGGCCTGTTGCGCGATAGCCGCGACCGCTCTCCGCAGGCAGAGGCCGCGTGGAAACAGCCGGTTCCGCCCGCGTTGATGAGCTATCTGGCCGACCATGCCGACACGTTGAAGCCCGACCTCCTTGCCGTGTGGGGCCGTCAGGGAAGGCGCAAGGCGGGAACTTGGGCTGAAGTCTTCGGAACCGACGTGCAGGCCGACGAAATTTTCATGGCGTGGCACTTTGCTCGCTACGCAGAAGCGCTTGCGGCGGCAGGGCGAAAGGCGCTCGACCTGCCGATGTATGTCAATGCATGGCTCGGTCCGCAGGAGGGGCAGCCCAACGCAGGCCAATATCCCAGCGGGGGGCCGGCGAAGCGGGTCCTCGACATCTGGCAGGCCGGGGCGCCGTCGCTGGCACTCCTCGCGCCCGACATTTACGTTCCAGACGCAAGGGGCCCGCTCGCCGACTACGATCACGCTGGAAACCCGATATTCGTGCCGGAAGCGCAGTTTCGGACGGGCGACATGTTCTGGGCGCTCGGCACGCACCGCGCGCTGGGCTTCTCGGTCTTCGGCATCGAGGACGGCCGCGCCGACGGACAACTGGCGGAGGCATTTGCTCTGCTCGATTCGGCAGCCGACGTGATTACCAAAGCGCAGGCCGAGGGGCGTATCGCCGGCATCCTGCTCGAAGGCGGTAAGCCTGCCGAGGTCCGCCTCGGTGGATATGCAATATCGGTGCAGGAAACCCGGATTTTGCTGAGGCAGATGCTGCTGGACGTGGGTCTGCAGGCGCCACCTGAGCCGGGGCCGTTACCAAGCGAAACCGAGGGGCCATCCACGCGACCCACGCCCGGCGATGGCCGCGCATTCGGGCTGATCATCGACGAGGGCAACGACAGTTTCCTGCTTCTTGGCAAGGGATTTACTGCAGACTTCAGGGTCGGCGGCCAGATCGCCGAGGTCGATCGCGTCGAGGAGGGGCGGTTCCTCGGTTCGGTCTGGCGTCGCGGTCGGGTGCTCAATGGCGACGAGCGTCTGAGCATCATTCCGGGAGACCGGATTGGTATGGTGCGCATCAAGCTTCTCCGCCCGAAAGCCCGCTAGCCCGGAATCTGCGGTCGAGCGGCGGGGCTGCCACAGTTGACGATGGGGAATTGGAATGACGTGCCGACGGTAAAAAGTGCAAAGGCATCGGGGCAAAAGCTGCCGCACGAGCTTGATGACTTCCAGCGCACGCTCGCATTCTTAACAGTGCTTACAGCTGTTGTGCTCGAGGTTGCTGATTCCACCATCATCAACACCGCGTTGCCTGCGATACGCGAGGGACTCGACGCTTCCCCCGCTGCAATGCAGTGGATCGTCGCGGGCTATCTCCTTACTCTCGGCTCGCTGCTGCTGCTCGGCGGCCGTCTCGGCGACGCTTTGGGTCACCGCCGGATGTTTCTGGCCGGAGTCGTCGGCTTCATGGTGGCCTCGACACTCTGCGGCCTAGCGATGTCACCGATGCAGCTGGTGTTGGCTCGCATCCTGCAGGGCGTAGCAGGTGCGATGATGGGCCCGCAGACCATGGCCATCGTGCAGCTGCTTTATACGCCGCTCGAGCGGGTTTCACGGCTGGCCTATTTCGGTGTGATAGTCGGGATGGCGGCGATCGTCGGGCCGATCGTCGGTGGGCTCCTGATTCAATGGGAATTGTTCGGTCTCGGCTGGCGGCTTATTTTTCTCGTCAATCTGCCGATCGGCCTTTTCGCGCTTCTGATGGGACGCACGACCCTGCCGCGCACCGGCGACGAACATCGCGGCCTTGCTATCGACCTGGGCGGCGCAGCGCTGTTTGCTCTAGGATTTGGGACGGTGTTGTTTGCACTCATCCAGGGAAACGAACTGCTTGGGTTATTACGCGCCACACTGCTTTTTGGTCTCGGAACTGCTATGGTCGTGCTCGGATGGCGGCGGTCGGCCAAGCGGCGCGCCGCGGGGCAGCCGGCGATGATCGAACCCGCACTCTTCACGCTGCGCAGTTTCCGCTGGGGAGTGCTCGCAGCCATGGCGTTCAACAGCGCCTCGATCGGCTTCTTGATGATATTTGCGATTTCGTTGCAACAGGGGCTCGGCATGACGCCGCTCGGTACGGCGCTGATCCACATTCCTTTTGGCCTGGGCGTTATGGTCGCCATGGCGTTACTCGTCCCTCGTATGCTGCCGCGGCTCGGGCGTTTGCTGCCGATGCTCGGCGGCGGACTGATGATCGCGAGCACTAATGGGGTGCTCGCGCTTATCCGTAACGGTGTCGGCCAAGGTGCGCTTCTGGTTACACTGCTGGCACTTGCTGGCGTCGGATTCGGTACGCTTTCGGGGCCGCTAGGACCGATTGTCGTTTCCGATGTCGACCCTGCCCATGCCGGAACGGCAAGCGCAACCTTGCGCACGGCCCAGCAGTTGGGGGGAGCGCTTGGCGTAGCACTCGTCGGCACGGCCTATTTTGCCGTAGGTGGCGGGGCAGCGATGGCTCGGCTGGAGGGTCTGCAACCCGGCGCGATTTGCGTGTCGTTGCTGCTGGCAATCGCAATTTTTGCGGTTTCCCGACTACCAGTCAAATTGTTTGGCACGAACGGCTACGCGGATTAAATGATGTGTTTGCGTACTGCGCAGCCAGTGTACCGGTTCGATGCCAAAAAGGACTTGATGATCGCAGCGATTGGTACGGTATTCAGGCCGGTGCAGCGGATCCATAAGTATGTTCAGCGAAAAGCACGCTATCGATAAGTCGATCGGCCCGACGAGAAGAAAATTTCGCCAAAACGATACCCGATCACCTCGAACTGCTTGCTAATCCGCACCCGATGGAGGATGCTTTCTGAACAAAGTAGCGGGGTCAATCCGCCAGGCAAACGAGCGCATGTGCGCGGCGGGGCCGTAGAATGGGAAGGGATCCTATGTCTGCGGCTTACCCACTATCATCCTGTATCGAATGGCAATTCACCGATGCCGGTGCGCTTGATGCGCGACTTCGCGCGGCAAAGGCGGCGGGCTTCGATTATGCCGAGTTCCATCTCTGGCGTGACAAGCCGGTTGCCGCGCTGGCGCAGGCGCTGGCCGAAACGGGAATGCGGCTGACTGGCCTGTGCGTTGATCCGCGCCGGTCAATCGTCGATCCCGCCGAACGCCACGAAATGGTCACCGCGGTGCGCGAGACGATCGCGGCCACGGCCTGCCTTGGCAAGCCGGCGCTGATCGTCGCCTCGGGCTTCCGGGTCGAGGGGATGAGCGAGGACGAGCACTTCGCCAACGCGGTCGCGGCCCTGCGGGAAGCGGCCGATGCGGCGGAAGAGGCCGGCGTCATGCTGCTACTCGAACCGCTCAACACGAAACTGTTCGCCGCGATGTATCTCGTCAGCACCAGGCTCGGTCTTGATCTGGTGGAGGCGGTGGACAGCCCTAATTTGCGCCTGCTTTATGATGTCTGGCACAGCGCCTGCATGAACGAGGACACGGCCGAGGTGCTGGCCGGGCGCATACACCTCGTCGCCCATGTCCAGGTCGCCGATATGGCCGATCGTCACGAACCCGGCACAGGCACCGTCGATTGGGCCAAGGTGATGCAGACACTGCGGGAGTTGGGTTATACGGGGACACTCGGGCTGGAATACTTCCCGTCGCTGCCGATGGACCAGTCCTTCGCGCTCAGCCGCCAGACGCTGGGCTGCTGACGCCTGACCTATCCACGAAATGCCGCGTCGCGCGAAGCGCGGCAGGCCGAAAAAATGGACATGCCTCATGAATGCTCAAGCGTTCGCTATAAGCCTCGATCTGATCAATCGCCACTATCAGGAACCCAATCGCAACCGGTTCGAAAGCCGGTATTTCTGGGAAGAACTTTATCCGTTGCTGGCTACATCCGGCTTTCAGGCGATCGAAATTCCCTATGAGCCGGTGTGGCAGTTCGGCGGGCGCAGCGGCGTGCCGATGAACCAATACTGCGTGAACACCAAATATGGCACTGTCGCGCAGTATCGGGAAAAGCTTGCGGCCGGCGGAATTGACCGAGTCACGGGCGTCACCTTCCATCCCAACCTGTTCATGCGAAACAGCAATCTCGATTTTTTCTTCGGCGCATCAGGCCATTTTGCCGGTGAAGCGCTGGCCCATGCGGCTGATCTGGGCGCAGACTATTTCGCGATCAGCCCATCGCCTTTCTACGGCCGCGCCGTGCACTACCACCCCGATCTGGAGAGCAAGCTGGACTTGTTCACCCAGCGCACGGTGGACCTGCTCACTGGGCTCGCCGCAAAAGCTCAGGACGTTGGCGTGACACTTGTCCTGCGCAATGAATACTGGAGTCTGTTTCGCGGCGTGCGCATCCTGCCGCTGCTGGAGGCGCTGCCCGAAACCGTGAAGCTGGACTGTGACACGGCCAGTCTCCACGTCGCAGGTCATTCGCCAGCGGAGTTCCTGACGGCAAATATGGCCCGCATCGGTTGCGTCCATCTCACCGACACGGACTTTGTCGATACGCAGGACGTCTGGAAAACTGCCAATCCCGAGTTCCCTGAAGCCCGCGCCACGCAGGTCTTCCGCGATCCCGGCACCGGCTCGGTCGATCTTCCTGGCGTCACTGCCTTGCTGGCCACGCTCGGCTACGCCGGTCCGGTGACGGTCAGCGCCCGCCAGACGCGCGACCCTTTCCGCGCCCTGCTGCGCACCCGCGCGCTGCTTGCGCGCATCCAGAATTAAGCCGGACGGAATCTTGACCATGCCCAACATCCGCTACGCCAACATGTGCCACTGGAAGTCGATCCCCTATCGGCAGATCCCCAACTTCCGCGAATTCTACTACGAGGACCGGACCAACACCGCTTACTACTCGGACTGGGACAGGATCCTTAAGTATCAGTCGGCACTGGGTTTTCACGGCATCGAAGTCGCCCCGTGGGACCTTGCCGACATCCTGCCCCTGTTCGGCTCGCCCGAAGCGTTCACTGCTTTCGCCAAGGCGCGCGGCGTCGAGGTGATCGGCATGTTCCACGGCGCCCATGCCTCGCATGCCGCAGACCATTTCGATGAGGCCGTGCGTTCGGGCCGCGAGGCGGTGGACACCATCGTGAAATTTGGTGGAACCTACATGAATACCTGCCCGACGCAGAACTACTTCGGCACCGGCCCGCTCAGCCGCGACGAAGTGCAGAACTGCGCCAAGGTGATGAACGAGATTGGCCGCTATGCCACCGATCAAGGCGTGAAGATTGGTCTCCACAACGAATTCTTCTGCGCGATCAATCTGCCCAACCACCGCGAGCTGATCGAGTCGACCGATCCCCAGCTTGTGCACTATTGCATCGATACAGCGCAGATCGCGATCCTTGGCGAAGACCTGCTCACATTTTACGAAGACTATCACGACCGCATCAGCACCTTCCACCTGAAGGACACTGCATCGGCCAAGCAACCCGACAGCGTACGCTATGCGCAGGACCCGGAAATCGCCGATGACGGCCACCGCTGGTTCTGGGAACCGGGAGAAGGCGAGCTCGATCTCAAGGGCCTGTACCGCCTGCTGAAGAAGCACGAATTCAAGGGCTGGATGTCAATCGAATACGACGGATCGCCTGACCAACTCGCCTCGATGGCGCTCACCCGCTATCACCTCGATACCGAGCTGCGTCCGATCTACGATTGATCTAACAGGCCTGTGATGCCCGGCATCACGGCAGAAGTAAGCACGCTCGACATTGGCGTGCTCGCTACGGTGGCGGTGGCGCCGCCCTATTTCATGGCCCTGCAGGCATGGCCACAGTTGCATGGCGATGGCCTCGCGCCGCTCCCAGCCTGAGCCTATCGGCAATGCGTCAGGGCTCACTGCGCTCAAGCCCTACCCTGCGCCCTGATGAATGAGGAACTGTCCAGCGTCACAACGGCACGTACGCTTTAACTGCAAGTTGGCACTTTTAAGTTTGGAGTCGAGGCACCGACACCGCAGCCGCCTCAACCGATAGTAAGCCACCTCGTCATGGGAACGGTGGTTTTGCAGGTGTGGCGAATGCACCATTGACGATGCTCAATCAGTATGATTATTCTCATTCTAATAAAGTAGCAGTGCTTAATGCTGCCAGGCAAACAGGCTGATAAGTCTTGGGGCCGCCATTCTAGGAGAACGGCATGTCTCGAAAAGCTCTTTTGGCGGTCATGCTCGGTGCACTGATGAGCCCAGCGATTGCCGTCCTTTAAGATGGGTTCTCAAGCGCTCGGCGACGCACCTGTTGCCGGAGGCCGGACGCACGCCGAATCGAGCGCACGACGGTCGATGCCCCTTGGCCGGCTCCAAGGATGGTTCTCGTCGTCACGGCTGACGCAATCGCAACGCGGCAAAGAAAGCAGGATTGAGCGATGTATCTGGGGATCGACGTCGGCACGTCAGGCGTCAAGGTGGTCCTGGTCGACGACCGCGACCTCGTCGTCGATCAGGCCACGGCTCCTCTCGCCGTTGCGCGCCCGCATGCCCGCTGGTCCGAACAACAGCCTGCCGACTGGTGGACAGCCACCAAGGATGCGGTAACCAGGCTCGATCCGAAACTGCGCGGTGCCGTCAGGATCATCGGCCTTGCCGGGCAGATGCACGGAGCCACCCTGCTCGGCAACAACATGCAGGTGCTGAGGCCGGCCATCCTGTGGAACGACGGGCGCAGCGGTGCCGAATGCGCTGCCCTCGAAGCCGACGTTGCCGATCTCGCGCAGATTACCGGTAACCGCGCGATGCCCGGCTTTACCGCGCCCAAGTTGAACTGGATCCGCAAGCACGAGCCCAAAGTTTTCGCGGCAACCCGCATGGTTCTGTTGCCCAAGGATTACGTCCGCCTGCGCATGACCGGCGATACCGCGTCGGACATGTCGGACAGCGCCGGGACCTTGTGGCTCGACGTGGAGGCGCGTGACTGGTCCGAAACGATGTTGTCTGCAACCGGCCTCGACCGGTCGCACATGCCTGCCCTCTTCGAAGGAACCTCCGTCACGGGCCAGCTCCGTGCCGAACTCGCCGAGGCCTGGGGCATGGCGCGCGTTCCCGTTGTGGCAGGCGGCGGCGACAATGCCGCAGGCGCCGTCGGTGTGGGCGTCGTGCGGCCTGGAGACGCCTTTCTCTCTCTTGGCACCTCGGGCGTGCTATTCCTCGCCAACGACGGCTATTGTCCCAATCCAGCGGGCGGCGTGCACAGTTTCTGCCATGCCCTTCCCGGCCGCTGGCACCAGATGTCGGTCATCCTCAGCGCGGCGAGTTGCGTCGACTGGGCCGCGCGGCTGTGCGGCGTTGCCGATGCCGCCAGCCTGTTCGCGCTGGTCGGGGCGCGCGGCACGCCGACAACGACCGAGATGTTCCTGCCCTATCTGTCCGGCGAACGCACCCCGCACAACGACCCCAATGCCAAGGGCGTGATGTTCGGCCTGACGCATGAAACCGACACGGCGGCACTAGGGCAAGCGGTGCTCGAAGGCGTTGCCTTTGCCTTCCGCGACGGACTCGACGCGCTGCTCGACAGCGGGGCAACGCTCGACACAATCACGGTCATCGGCGGCGGTGCACGCTCGGCCTATTGGGGTAAAATTCTGGCGTCCGCCCTCGGTCGTCCGCTCATCTACCGCGACGGCGGCGAAGTCGGTCCAGCCTTTGGTGCGGCGCGGCTCGCCCGGCTCGGGCTGGGCACCGATGCCATTGAAGACGTCTGCGCGCCCCCGCCGATCATCGACATCGTCGAGCCCGACGAGCGTCTGTCGGACCGTTTCGCCGCCCGGCGCCCCGCCTTCCGCCACCTTTATTCGACACTCAAAACCAGCTTCACGGAGATTGCATGATGGCCGCCAGTTATTTCGCCGACATCGCCCCGATCAATTTTGAAGGGCCCGGGGCGACCAGCCAGCTCGCCTATCGCTATTACGACAAGTCGCGCATCGTGATGGGCAAGACGATGGAAGAGCATCTGCGCATGGCGGTGTGTTACTGGCACAGCTTCTGCTGGGACGGGTTCGATGTGTTCGGCGCGGGCACGTTCAATCGGCCGTGGCATGGTGGCGCGCTCGACCAGGCGGCGGCCGACCACAAGATGAACGAGGCGTTCGAGTTCTTCACGCGCCTCGGCCTGCCCTATTTCTGCTTCCACGATGTCGACGCGATGGCGCAGGCACACACCATCCAGGAACATGTCGCCAATTTTGCCGTCACGGTCGATAACCTCGAAACGAAGATGTCTGAAACCGGCATCAAGCTGCTCTGGGGCACCGCCAACCTGTTCAGCCACCCACGTTATATGGCGGGCGGCGCAACCAACCCCGACCCCAAAGTCGTGCGCTTTGCCGCAACGCAGGTCCGTCACTGCCTCGACGCGACGAACCGGCTGGGCGGTCAGAACTACGTGCTGTGGGGCGGTCGTGAGGGGTATGACACCATCCTCAACACCGACATCGCCCATGAAAAGGAACAGCTCGGCCGCTTCCTGAAGATGGTCGTCGAGCACAAGCACAAGATCGGCTTCAAGGGCACGATCCTGATCGAACCCAAGCCGCACGAGCCGACCAAGCACCAGTACGACTTCGACGTCGATACGATCTACGGCTTCC
>JANMJZ010000026.1:0-7487 GCA_031371635.1 Sphingomonadales bacterium
GTCATCGTCACCGGCTGCCTCGGCAACGAAGCCGAGATGATCCGAGCCCGTTTTCCGAACGTGCTCGCAATCAGCGGCGCTCACCAGTACGAAGCCGTCGTAGGCGCGGTGCACGAGGCGGCGCCGATGCCGCCCAGTGCCTTCCTCAACCTCGTCCCCGACAGCGGGCTGAAGCTGACGCCGCGCCACTACAGCTACCTGAAGATTTCGGAGGGCTGCAACCATCGCTGCGCCTTTTGCATCATCCCCAGCATCCGCGGCGACCTCGTCAGCCGCCGCCCCGACGCCATATTGCGCGAGGCGGAGAAACTGGTCGCGGCGGGCACGCGCGAGCTCCTGGTGATTTCGCAGGACACCTCGGCCTATGGCGTCGATATCCGCCATCAGCCGCGCGACTGGCACGGCCGCGAGGTGCGCGCACACATGACCGATCTGGCGCGCGAACTGGGATCGCTCGGCACGACCGAAAACCCGGTCTGGGTGCGCCTCCACTATGTCTATCCCTATCCGCATGTCGATCAGGTCATCCCGCTGATGGCACAGGGTCTGCTGACCCCCTATCTCGACATCCCGTTTCAGCACGCCTCACCCTCGGTCCTGCGCGCGATGAAGCGCCCGGCGAACGAGGCGAAGGTGCTCGAGCGCATTCACCGCTGGCGCGCGATCTGCCCCGACATCGCCATTCGCTCGACCTTTGTCGTCGGCTTCCCGGGCGAGACGGAGGGCGATTTCCAGTATCTGATGGACTGGCTGACCGAGGCGCGGATCGACCGCGTCGGCGCCTTCCGCTTTGAGCCTGTCGAGGGCGCCGCTGCGAATGCGCTGCCGGATCCGGTGCCGGAGGACGTGAAGGAAGAACGCTATGCGCGCCTGATGGAGCTCACCGCCCGGATCAGCGCTGAAAAGCTCGCAGCAAAGGTCGGCCGCACGCTCGACGTCATCATCGACGAAGTCGATGCAGAGGGCGGTGCTACCGGCCGCTCACAGGCTGACGCACCGGAAATCGACGGCAACGTCTTCTTGCGCGACGCCGGCGGCGTGGCGCAGGGCGACATCATCGCCGTTCGGGTCGAGGACGCCGACGACCATGATCTCTTTGGGGTTCCGGCCTGAAAGTCGCATCTGGGCCGGTGACACCATCGTCGTCCGAGGGCGGATCGCACTATTAAGGCGACGGACCACATCGGATCGGATAGTATTGTATCCGCGTCGCAATTTATCGACCTAGTTCCATGTTAGAGTTGACCGATAGCTCGGGTAAAACCCAGCATCTCGCACAGGCGATCGTCGATGCGATCGCAGATCCGTTTCTCGTGCTTGACGATAACTTTTGTGTGACCGCTGCCAGCCGGTCCTTTTACGACGTGTTCAAGGCCAAACCGGCAACTACGCGCGGGCAAAATATATTCACACTCGGCGATGGACAGTGGAATATTCCGGCGCTCCGCGTCCTGCTCGAAAAGGTCGTTGGTGAAACCGCGCCCCTCGACGCTTTCGAAGTCGAGCATGATTTCACGGGCGTCGGGAAACGCGTGATGTTGCTCAGTGCGCGCAAGGTTAATTACGAAGGCAATCCAGCCGACAATATTCTGGTGGCGTTCCGCGACATTACGAAATGGCGCGCCATGGAGACGCAGAAGGACGCGCTTATCCTTCAGACCGAAGAGTTGCTGCGCCGTGAACATATTCTGCTCCAGGAAATTCAGCACCGCGTTGCCAACAGCCTCCAGATCATCGCGAGCATCCTGATGCTGAAGGCGCGCGCCGTCACGTCTGAGGAAGCGCGCAGCTCGCTCCATGATGCGCATGAACGCGTCATGTCGGTCTCGGTCGTGCAAAAATATCTGAATCTCGCCAATAGCGAGGACCAGATCGAAGTCGGCGACTATCTCGAAAAGCTTTGCGGCGGCCTGCGCGATTCCATGATCAGCGAGGGACGACCGATCGAACTGAAAGTCATCGCCGACCCCGGCACGATCAAATCGGCACACGCCACCAGCCTTGGCCTTATCGTGACCGAGCTCGTGATCAATGCTATCAAGTACGCCTTCCCGCTCGACCGGACCGACGCTCGCATCTTCGTGACTTATCAGGTTGATGGGCTCGACTGGAAACTGACCGTGTCCGACAATGGCGTCGGTGCGGACCTGAACAAGCCCCCGTCGGACGCTGGCGGGCTTGGTTCCGCGCTCGTCGAAGCGCTTGCACGCCAGTTGCGCGCCAAGGTCGAGATTGCCAGCAGTGCAACCGGCATGCGCGTGTCGATTACACGCGTCACCTTCGTGTCGACAATGCCCGAAGCGACTTGATCGCGAATAGGGCTGTCCCGGCGCCGCGTGATCGGGCTAGATCGCGCGATGAACCAGGACTTTTCCCCCCTGCTGCAGCCTGACCTCGGCCAGCCAGCGCGGACGATACACCTCACCGACAAGACCAGCTTCGACGACTGGCTCGCCACCCAGCCCGCCAGGGCGCGCGCGGCGGCGGCGGCACAAAAACTGAAACCGACTGCCTATGCCAGCGCTATCCTGCCGGGCGACGGGGCAGAGGACTGGTCGGTCGTCACGGTTGTCGCCAATGTCGACAAATTGTCGTCCTGGTGTCTCGCAAGGTTGGCAGAGACGCTGCCGGAAGGGACCTACCGGCTCGCTGCCGGCACGCCTGGCAACGCCGCACTCGGCTGGCTGCTCGCGCAATACCGTTACGATCGCTACAAGCACGATGATGCGGCGGCGGGCCCGCGCGTCCTCCTCACGTCCGATCCCGCTGCCATCGACCCGGTCGTGCGCGAAGCGACGGCCGTCGCGCTCGTCCGCACTCTCGTGAACACGCCCGCGTCCGACATGGGGCCGCCCCATCTCGAGGCGGCGGCGGCTCAATTGGCCAAGGCGCATGGCGCAACGCTCGGCGTGACCCGGGGCCATGACCTTGAGACCGGCTATCCCATGATTCATGCCGTCGGGCGGGCGGCCGGGCGAGACTTCGCCCCACGCCTGATCGAACTCGAATGGGGCAACCCCGAACATCCCCGGCTGGCGATCGTCGGCAAGGGAGTGTGCTTTGACAGCGGCGGGCTCGACATCAAGCCGTCGTCGGGCATGCGCCTGATGAAAAAGGATATGGGCGGCGCAGCGCACGCGCTGGCGCTGGCGCAGCTGATCATGGCCGCGCGGCTGCCTGTGCGACTCCACCTGCTGGTGCCGGCCGTCGAAAATGCGATCGCGGGCAACGCCTTTCGCCCGGGCGACATGCTCACGAGCCGCCGGGGCCTGACCGTCGAGATCGCCAACACCGATGCCGAAGGGCGTCTTGTACTGGCCGACGCGCTTACAAAGGCAGGGGAAGCGAAGCCTTCCCTTGTCATCGACTTCGCGACGCTGACCGGTGCGGCGCGCGTCGCGCTCGGCCCCGACCTGCCGGCCACCTTCGCGAATGACGAAGGCCTTGCCACCGCCGTGCTTGCTGCGGGTCTCGCTGCAGACGATCCTTTGTGGCGGCTGCCGCTGTATGACGGCTACGACGACATGCTGAAATCCGACATCGCCGATCTCAACAATTCGCCCGACGGCGGTTTCGCAGGCTCGGTGACTGCCGCCCTGTTCCTGCAGCGCTTCGTTCCCGACGGCATCCCCTGGCTTCATCTCGACACGTTCGCCTGGCGCCCCGCCTCAAAACCCGGCCGACCCAAGGGCGGCGAAGCGCTGGGCCTGCGCGCAGTCTGGTCGATGCTGCAGGCACGCTTCACCTGAATTCGGGACGCAACCGTTACGCCGCTCACACGTTCAGCTTGATTATTCGCCCTTTTTCTGCGGGGTGGAAAGGAAAGCTAACGTGGCTCGAGCGATGATTTTAGACTGGATGAATACCCTGCTGGACTATGTCCGGTCCGGCCAGCCCGACTTGACCAACCGCCAGATGGCCTTGCTGATGGTCGTCTACCAGACTCCCGGGCCGCACACGGTGCGGGGCTTGGCGCGTGACCTGAATGTATCGAAACCGGTCATTACGCGCGCCTTGAACAGACTGGGTGCTCTCGGCTATCTGGCGCGCCAGCGTGATGAGCAGGACCGGCGAAATGTCTTCGTCGCAAAGACGCAGGCAGGGGCAGATTTTCTTGGCGAATTCGGACGACTTGTCAGCGGGGACCACGGCAGGCGCGCCGCCGCGTAAGCAGTTCCGCCTTGCCGGTCCGTCGGTCGCGCTTGAGTCGGGTCGCTATGCCGTTCGCCGCGATCTTGCAGAGATTGCGGTCGCGGATCGCGTATTCGCTCAGCATTTCGTCGAGCCCATGCCTGTCGTGCTGACCAAGGCGACGTCGATCCTGGTCCGGCCGGTCGACGGTTCGGATGTTGCAGCCTCGCTGGACGCAGGCGACACATTTCTTGTTGTCGATTTAGGTCACCAATGGGTGTGGGGCCGGGGTGAGCGCGCGGGCACAGTCGGCTATGTGGCGGCTTCGATGCTTGATCTGGCATGATGCGCGTCTTCATCGACGGTGCTGCCGGCACGACCGGCCTCGAGATCGAAGGCCGCCTTTCCGGTCGGTCCGAATTCGATCTGATCGCGCTCCCTGATCACCAGCGCAAAAGCCGGGAGCCTCGCCGTGCAGCTTTGAACGCGGCCGACGCAGTGATCCTGTGCCTCCCCGATGATGCAGCCCGGGAAGCTGTCGCACTGATCGACAATCCCCGCACACGCATCATTGACGCGTCCACCGCTCATCGCACCGATTCGGAATGGACTTTCGGCTTTCCGGAACTGGTCGGCCGCGAAGTCGTTGCAAACTCCCGCCGCGTCTCCAACCCGGGCTGCTACTCTACCGGTTTCATCGCGCTGGTTGCGCCGCTCGTCCGGGCTGGTCTGGTCGCTCCGGATCAGGGCGCGAGCTGCTATGCCGTGTCGGGATATTCAGGCGGCGGCAAGGCAATGATTGCGGAGTTCGAAAGTGGCACGCCGGCGCCGGCCTGGCGCACCTATGCGCTCGCTATGGCGCACAAGCACGTCCCCGAGATGCAGCGCCATACGGGCCTGACGCACCCGCCGCTCTTTGCCCCGTCCGTCGCCGCGACGCATCGAGGCATGATCGTCGACGTGCCACTATTCGGCGTCGATGCCACTGAAGCCCGGGCAGCCCTTGCCGCCTTCTACGGCGTATCGCCGCTCGTTCGCGTGCAAAGCTATCCGGACGCAACTCTACCGGTCGAGCATATGGCGGGGCGTGACGCGATGGATTTGTTCGTTTTCGGCAATGCCGATGGCAGCCAGTGCCGGCTCGTCGCGGCGCTCGACAATCTGGGCAAGGGCGCGAGCGGCGCCGCGGTACAGACACTCAACCTTATGGCTGGCCTGCCGGAAGAAACGGGCCTGCGCTTGTGACGCAGGCCCGCTAGTCGCTTACTTGGGGTTGGCCTGCAGCCATGCCAGGATGTTTTCCGGCGTCGACTGCTCATAGGGATCGGTGTCGGTGCCCGCATCGTTGATGCCGGGCTCTTCGAACCAGGCCGCGATCTTGCCGTCGTCGACGACAGCGGCATAGCGCCACGAACGCTGGCCGAAGCCGAGGTGACGCTTGTCGATCAGCATGCCCAGGCGGCGCGTGAAGACGCCATTGCCGTCAGGCAGCAGCTTCACGTTCGTCAGCCCCTGGTGCTGGCCCCACTGGTACATGACGAACGCATCGTTGACCGACACGCAATAGGTGTCGTCGACGCCGAGCGACTTGTACGTCTCATAATTGGCTTCGAAGCCGGGCAGCTGCTTCGACGAGCAGGTCGGCGTGAACGCGCCGGGCAGGCCGAAGATCACGATCCGCTTGCCCTTGAAGATGTCGTGCGTCGAGACATCCTGCCAGCGGAACGGGTTCGGCCCTTCGACCGTCTCGTCACGGACGCGTGTCTTCAGGACTACATCGGGAACTTCACGACCGACATGCATGGGATAGTCTCCTTGGTCTGAGTGGAATTTCGGGCGGCGGGATAGCCGCTGCCGCTCCGATATGGGGCTTGACCCCGGATTGCCAACCCCAAATCGAGCGCTGCTACATCTCGCCCTTTGCCCGCCGGTGGGCATACCATTTCTGCTCATTGGCATTGTGCTGTTCCTGCGTGTCGTCGAACGCGCTGCTGCCGTCGCCCTGCGCCACGAAATACAGGGCGTTGGAGGGGGCCGGGTCGAGTGCCGCCTCGATCGAGGCCTTGCCCGGATTGGCGATGGGCCCCGGCGGCAAGCCATTGTGCCGATAGGTATTATAGGGATCGTCGCTCGCGAGTTCGGACCTCAGGATACGCCGCCCCAGCGGCTTGCCCTTGGTTATCGGGTAAATCGTGGTCGGGTCCGCCTGCAGCGGCATGCCGCGCTTCAGCCGGTTCGAATAGACTGCCGCGACCAGCCGCCGTTCGCTTGCGCGGGCCGTTTCCTTTTCGATGATCGACGCGAGCGTAATCGCGGCCTCCGGCGTCGTCACCGCTGTCGTCGGCTTGCGCGCCGCCCAGGCATTGGCGATCGCCGTCTGCATCGCCTTTTGCATGCGACCGAGCACCGACTTTCGCGTCTCGCCCCGCACATAGGAATAGGCGTCGGGCAGTACCGAGCCCTCCGCAGGTACGGCGATCTCGCCGGTCAGCAGCGGTGTCGCATAAAGCCGCTCATAGACCAGGATCGACGGCAGCCCTTCGGGAATGACGACGAAACGCTGCAACACCTTGCCCGACTGGAGCAGCGACAGGATCGCCTGGGCATCCATGCCCTTCTTGACCAGATATTCGCCGGGCTTGATCGGCGCCTTCGATCCGAACAGTTTCGCCTGGGTCAGGAAGGCGTCGGTCGACCCGATCGCGCCTGCACGCTCGAGCACCGTCGCCGCCGCCGTCAGGCTCGACCCTGCCGGGATCACGACCTCCGTGTCACGCGGGGCACCGCCACCGCCGAAACGGACGAACAGGAAAGCAACTACCCCGACGAGGACGACAAGGATGAGCAGGATACGGCGCATGCCCGGGGTCTAGGCTCAGACCGCGCGCATCACCAGCGACGCGTTCGTCCCGCCGAAACCGAAACTGTTGTTCAGGACAGCCTTCACCCGCCGCTTCTTCGCCACATGCGGGACGAGGTCGACGCCGATGCAGCTTTCGCTCGGGTTGTCGAGGTTGAGCGTCGGCGGCACGATCTGGTCGCGGATTGCCAGAATGCAGAAGATGCTTTCCACTGCACCCGCACCGCCCAGCAGATGCCCGATCGCCGACTTGGTCGAGGACATCGACATCGTCTCGAGCGCCGGACCGAACAGCCGCCGCACGGCGCCGAGTTCCAGTTCATCGCCCAGCGGCGTCGAGGTCCCGTGCGCGTTGACATAGTCGATCTCGGCGAGGGTCAGCCCCGACTTGCGCATCGCCATTTCCATGGAGCGATAGGCACCTGATCCCTCGGGGTGCGGAGCGGTCACGTGATAGGCGTCGCCCGACAGCCCGTAGCCAAGGATCTCGGCATAA
>JANMJZ010000064.1:0-15646 GCA_031371635.1 Sphingomonadales bacterium
GCGCAGGTTTCGTCATGCCGGTCGCCAATGCCCGCAAGACCAGCGGATTCGGCTGGCGGCTTCATCCCCTGCTCGGTTATTCTCGGATGCACCAAGGTACGGATTACGGCGCGGCCTATGGTACGCCGATCCGGGCGGTCACCGACGGCATCGTCAGCTTTGCCGGCTGGCATGGCGGGCATGGCAATATGGTGCAGCTCAAGCATCCCAGCGGCCTGGGCACGGGCTATGCGCACATGAGCCGGGTCGCGGTCGCGCCGGGCGCCCGCGTGAGCCAAGGCCAGATCATCGGCTATGTAGGGTCGACCGGCCTTTCCACGGGACCGCACCTTCATTTCGAAGTGTATCAGGGCGGCGTCGCCGTCAATCCGTCGGGGGTGAGCTTCGAATCGCGGTCAATCCTAGAGGGTGCGCAGCTTGCGGCTTTCCGGGCGAAGCTGAAAAATATCCTGTCGATGCGGCCGCAGAACGTACAGGTCGCCGCGCGTTAGGCGGGCTCGGGCGGCTGTTCCGTCAGCGTATCGACCCGGCCCTTGAACCCTTGCGCGACCACGTACCATTCGGATGAATCCTTGCGGCTCGCCGGCGGCTTGGCATGCTTCACATGGGCGAAATTGCGCTTCAACTCGGCGACGAGCGCGCTGTCGGCCCCGCCTGCGAAGACCTTTGCAACAAAAGCCCCGCCCGGGCGCAGCACCTGCACGGCGAATTCGGTCGCAGCCTCTACCAGACCCATTGTGCGAAGTGCGTCAGTCGGCGGGTGGCCGGTCGTATTGGCCGCCATGTCCGACAGCACGAGGTCGGGCGCGCCGCCGAGCGCCGTGATCAGATAATCGGGCGCGGCATCGTCCATGAAGTCCATCTGAACGATGTGCACGCCGTCGATCGGGTCCACGGGGAGGAGGTCGATGCCGACAATGCGAGCCCGCGGGGCTTGTTTGCGCACGACCTGCGCCCAGCCGCCGGGCGCAATGCCGAGGTCGATGACATAGCGCGCGCCCTTCAGGATCGAGAAGCGTTCGTCGAGTTCGGTCAGCTTGTACGCGGCGCGGCTGCGATAGCCCTCGGCATGCGCGCGCTTTACGTACGGGTCGTTTAGCTGTCGCGCGAGCCAGCGGTTCGATTGGGCGGTCCGCCCCCGCGCGGTCTTAACCCGCGTGCGTGAGGCGCCTCCGCCCCGGCTCATGCGAAAATGCTCATCGGACGGCGCCTGCCATAAGCGAGCGCAAAATGCCCTCACGGATACCGCGATCCGCCACTCCGACGCGCGGCGCGGGCCAGAGATCGAGAATCGCCTCGAGGATCGCGCAGCCCGCAACGACCAGGTCGGCGCGCTCGGTACCGATGCAGGCGACTTTTGCGCGTTCGGCGATCGACATGGCGGCAAGCTCGCGGCCGATGCGGCGCATGTCGTCCACCGGTACGTGCAGGCCGTCGACCGCGCGACGATCGTAGCTTGGCAGATTCAGGAAGACGCTGGCAAGCGTGGTTACCGTGCCGCTGGTGCCCAGCAAGCGAAGTGCGCCGTCCGGAAGGTGAAGCGTGCCGAGCGCGTCCGCGACGCGCGACTTCATGCGCTCGTAGCTCGCGAGCCGGTCGGCACGATCACCGACGCCTTGCGGCTCACTTTCGGCCAGCGAGACGACGCCCCAGGGAACGCTGATCCAGTCGGCGATCTGCGGCGGGCCTTCGCCGGGCAGCAATTCGACCAGTTCGGTCGATCCGCCGCCAATGTCGAAGATGAGGGCAGGTCCGTCGCCTCGTTCGAGCAGCGCGTGGCAGCCCTGCACCGCAAGGCGCGCTTCCTCGCCGGGATCGATGATGTCGAGCGCGATTCCTGTCTCGCGGTAGACACGGTCCACGAACTCGCGGCCGTTTTCGGCACGGCGGCATGCCTCGGTCGCGACCGCGCGCGACAGGTGCACCCCCCGCTTGACCAGCTTGTCCGCACAGATCGACAGCGCCCCCAGCGCCCGGTCGATGGCAACGTCGCTCAGCCGGCCCGACGCCGTCAGCCCTTCGCCCAGCCGCACGATCCGCGAAAAGGCATCGACAATGATGAAATCATTGCCCGACGGGCGCGCGATCAGCAGGCGACAGTTGTTGGTACCCAAATCGAGCGCGGCATAGGTGCGCCGCGGCTGCCAGGTGCCGGATGTGCTATGCTGCCTCACGCCCTTGGCGGCAGAGGCGGCTGAACCGTCATGGTCGGCCATCGAATATCTGCCCAATCGCTGCAGGCAAACCAGCCGCAGCACTTGCGCGGAGGTGTAGCGATACTGCCACGTCGCGGCAACCATTGCCCGGGACAGTACTCGCCGACGCCGCATCCGCGTTGACTTCGCCCGCTGATTCGACCTATGCGCGCAGCCCGGCACTGCCCTGTCGTCTAATGGTAAGACAACGGTTTCTGATACCGTTTATCGAGGTTCGAATCCTCGCGGGGCATCCATTTCCTTTTCAAACCTGTTGCTCCGGTCGTTCGCGTTGCGACCCGATCGTGAAACCCTCGCCGCGCCATGAGCGCGCGCCCAGTCTCGTATAGGATGTCCACGGCATTCCCGTTGCCCCCAAAGACGAGTTTATTCCGGGGCAATTAACCAAGTGCGCCAAACCCAATCTATTATGGAACCGGAACAATTTCGCAGATTTGAGGGTGGCCATGACGATTTTGACGAACACCGGGCCCGGTTCACGAATGTCGCTGGATCGATCGATCCGGCTCGCGGGCGCGGCGCTTCTTGCCCTAATGCTGCTTTGTGGCGCGACCGGCATAGGTGCCGCATGGATCCAGTCGTCCGCCCTTCAACGGCAATCCGAGTCATCGGCGCTGCTGGCCAATCACTAACTGGCCGACATGATGCACGATGCCATCCGCAGCGACGTGCTGGGCGCACTGCAGTCCCTGGATCCTGCCAGTGGCCTCAAGCATGAGGACATATTGAACGATTTCAATGAGCACCTGAAGGACCTGCGCTCCGGCATTGCGGCCGATGCCGCCTACAAAGGATCCGCCGACGTTGAGGCCGCCACCTCGAAGCTGGCAGAACCCATGGAGGCCTATGCACGGTCGGCAACCGACATCATGGGACTTACCGGTACCGATCCTGCACGTGCAAAACAGGCACTGCCGGCATTCTTCGGCCAGTTTCGCGTGCTAGAAAAGTCCATGGGCGACGCATCCGACGCCATTACTGCGAACGCGGTCGCGTCGACGAAAAGCGGCGAGGCCATCGGCACCTATGCGATGGTCATTCTGTTCGCGGCCATGGCTCTGGGCGTCGGCGGGACGCTGGCATTCGTGGTGCTGGCCGTTCGGCGTGTCGTCCGCCCGATAGAGGCGCTTGCTGCGACGATGCTGGAACTCGGGGCAGGGAATCTCGAGGCCGCGGTAACGGGAACCGACCGCCAGGACGAACTCGGAGACATGGCACAGGCGATGCTCGCGTTCCGCAACCAGCTTCAGCAGGCCGAGGCGTCGAAACAGGCACAGGCGCAGCTGATCGTCGAAAGCCTGGGCGAGGGGCTGACCGCACTGGCCGGTGGCGATTTGACTGCCGAGGTGTCGGCCAGTCTTCAGGCCCCCTTCACTTCGTTGAAGGACAATTTCAACAGTGCCGTCACGAGCCTGCGAACCCTGATCGCTTCGGTCGCGGAAAGTGCGGCGACGATCAGCACGGGATCCAACGAGATTGCCCATGCCAGCGAGGACCTGGCCCGACGCACGGAAAGCAACGCCGCCAGTCTCGAGGAGACGTCGGCAGCGATCACGCAGATGAACGCTCGTCTGCAGGCAACCGCGAGCGGTGCACAGCGCACGGTAGATCGCGCGGACGGCGCCATGAAAAGCGTCGCGAGCGGACGCGACACGACCGACGAAGCCGTCCAGGCAATGACGCGCGTCAGCGAAAGCGCCAAGGGGATCGACAGCGTGATCGAGGGCCTGGACAAGATTGCGTTCCAGACGCGCGTGCTCGCCATGAACGCCGCCGTCGAGGCCGGTCGCGCCGGCGAGGCGGGACGAGGCTTTGCCGTCGTCGCCGATCTGGTTTCGGCGCTCGCGATGCGTGCCGAAGAGGAAGCCGGCCGCGCGCGCGACCAGCTAACCGCAACCCAGGCGGACATCGTCACGGCTGTCGACCGGGTTCAGGGCATCGACGGTGCGCTGCTGAATATTTCGAACGATGTCGGCGAAGTCCACAAGTTGCTGGCAGGGATTGCGACCGATAACCAAGCCCAGTCGACGGCAATCGTGCAAATTAGTTCCGCTGTCGGTGCGATGGATCAGGCCACGCAGCAGAATGCGGCGATGGTGGAAGAAACTTCTGCCGCAGCTCGCAGCCTCACCTCCGAAGTCGCTGCGCTGTCCGAGCGGGCGGCAAGATTCAACATTGGCGTCACCAGGCGCAGCCCGGCTGTGCCGGTCGGCAGTCAGCCCCCCCGGACGACGACGCGCACCCCGAAGCCTGTCACTCGCGCGCCAGAACATGCAGGGGAAGAGGCCGACGCCTGGGCCTCATTCTAGGGAATCCGGGTTTCGGGGGCGGGAGTTTCTGGCGAGCGGCATTATACCCGGCCGCGCGCAATCAGAGCTTGTGGGCAGGTGCCTGAGTGCAGGCCTCAGTTTCATCACACTCGATCTGGATGGTCGTGTGCCCGATCTCGAACCGCCGGTGAAGCATTGCCCCGGTTTCGTGCAGGAAGGCATCGCCGGGGCTGCCCTGCGGCATGACGAGGTGCGCCGTCAGCGCGATTTCGGTCGTGCTCATCGGCCAGATGTGCAGGTCATGAACGCGGGTCACGCCAGGAAGTGCGGCCAGCGATGCCTCGACTTCGCCCGGCGCAATACCGGCAGGAACGCGATCGAGCGACATTGCTATCGATTCGCGCAACAGGCCCCAGGTGCCCACCATTATGACGGCGACGATGGCGAGGCTCGTGGCCGGGTCTAGCCACAGCCAGCCGGTCCTGAGGATCAGGAAACCCGACACGACGACGCCCGCCGAGACCACGGCGTCCGCGGCCATGTGCAAGAATGCGCCACGGATGTTGATGTCGCCCTTGCGACCACTCGCGAACAGCCAGGCCGTTATCCCGTTTATCGCGATGCCGATTGCAGCAACCGCCATCACCGTGCCGCTTTCGACCGGCTGCGGGTCGCGCAAACGATCTATCGCTTCCAGCGCGATGGCGCCGACCGCAACGAGCAAGAGGACCGCATTGAACAGAGCCGCGAGGATCGACTAGCGGCGCAGGCCATAGGTGAAATGCGCGCTCGGTTGACGCTGCGACAGGGTGGCCGCACCCCATGCCATCAACAGTCCCAGCACGTCGGACAGGTTGTGCCCCGCATCGGCAAGCAGGGCGACGGAATTGGCGGCAAGCCCATAGCCTGCCTCGATCGCGACAAAGCCGACGTTGAGCACCGTTCCGATCAGGAAAGCGCGCCCGAAGCTTGCGGGGGCGTGGTCGTGCCCATGCGAATGCCCGGCATGATCGTGCGCGCTAACCAAATCCTGATCCCGTCGGTGCTGGAGATATGCCCGACGCGCCGTCGACGGAAATGATCCGCGTGTCTAGCGATTCGCCTCTTTCGTCACGCGGCAGACGCTAGCCACGTGTCATAAGGGCTGCACGGTCGAATTTGCCATTGGCGCGGACCGGCAGGCGGAAAGTCAGACGTCGAGGTTCGCCACGTTCAGCGCGTTTTCCTGGATGAAGTCGCGGCGGGGCTCCACCACGTCGCCCATGAGCTGCGTGAATATCTCGTCCGCAGCGTCGGCCTGCGCGATTTCGACGCGCAGCATCGAGCGGGCCTCCGGGTCGAGCGTCGTTTCCCACAGTTGCTCGGCATTCATTTCGCCAAGACCTTTGTAGCGCTGAAATTTCAAACCCTTGCGCCCAGTGGCCAGGATGGCGTCGAGCAGGTCGGATGGCCGTGAGATCAGCGCACCCTTGGTGTCCGTTATTGCCGTCACCTCTTCGTCGCCCTCAGCCGACTCCTCATCCGCCGGTTCCGACGAAGACATGCTTTTCGGCATGGCTACCAGCCGGGCAACCTGTGCATAGCTTTCGGCCTGCTCGGCCACCAGCGTATGCAGGCGACGCGCCTCCTGACTCATCAGGAACGCGGCATCGATAACATTATGGTCGGTCACACCCCGCCACAGGCGGCGCAGGACATAATCTCCATCGGCACCGATGCTGGCGGTCCACCGGGCTTCGAGATCGGCGCGGCCGAGCCATTCGGCGGCGAGATTTAGCGCATTGGCGCGCTGGTCGTCGCGCAGCGCCGGATCGAGCGCGCCCATCAGCGCCAGCCCCTCGACGATCGCCGGGTCGTAACGCCGCGGGACATAGCGCATCAGGCTGCGCATCCGCCGCGCGTGATCGACGAGCGTCCGCAGGTCGGCACCGGTCCGCGCGCCCTGCGGCCCTTCGAGCCGGGACACGGCGACGCCGCCTTCGACGAGGAAATCGTCGAGCGCGGCATCGTCCTTCAAATAGACTTCGCTCCGCCCGCGTGCCGCCTTGTACAGCGGCGGCTGGGCGATGAAGAGATGGCCGTTGGTGATAATGTCGGGCATTTGTCGATAGAAGAACGTGAGCAGCAACGTGCGGATGTGCGAGCCGTCGACGTCGGCGTCCGTCATGATGATGATCTTGTGGTAGCGCAGCTTTTCGATGTTGAAGTCGTCGCGCCCGATGCCGGTCCCCATCGCCTGGATGAGCGTGCCGATTTCCTTGCTGCCGAGCATCCGGTCGAAGCGCGCACGCTCCACGTTCAGGATCTTGCCGCGCAGGGGCAGGATCGCCTGGAAATGGCGGTCGCGGCCCTGCTTGGCCGAGCCGCCGGCGGAATCGCCTTCGACCAGGAACAGTTCGGACTTGGCCGGGTCCTTCTCCTGACAATCGGCAAGCTTGCCCGGGAGCGAGGCGATGCCGAGCACCGACTTGCGGCTGGCCTCACGCGCCTTCTTGGCAGCTTCGCGCGCGGCGGCGGCGTCGATAACTTTCTGGATGATGGCGCGCGCGTTCGCCGGGTTTTCCTCGAGCCACTCGGCCATCTTGTCGCTCATCAGCGATTCCAGCGGCTGGCGCACTTCGGAGGAGACAAGCTTGTCCTTGGTCTGCGAGGAGAATTTCGGGTCGGGCAGCTTGACCGATACGATGGCCGTCAGCCCTTCACGCATGTCCTCACCGGTCAGCGTGACCTTTTCCTTCTTCATCAACCCCGATTTGTCGGCATAGTTGTTGAGAGTTCGCGTCAGTGCCGCACGGAATGCCGCCATATGCGTGCCGCCATCGCGCTGCGGGATGTTGTTGGTGAAGGCGAGGACGTTTTCGTAATAGCTGTCGTTCCATTCGAGCGCGACGTCGATGCCGATGTCGTCGCGCTGGCCTGTCACCGAAATCGGTTCCGGAAACAGCGGCGTCTTCGAGCGGTCGAGATATTTCACGAACGCGGCGATCCCGCCCTCGTAATAGAGCTCGTGCTCGACGCGTTCGGCATGGCGCGCATCGGCAAGGAAGATGCGGACGCCCGAGTTGAGAAAGGCGAGCTCGCGGTAGCGGTGCTCGAGCTTTTCGAAGTCGAATTCGGTAATCTTGAACGTCGCAGGGCTAGGGAAGAAGGTGACCTTCGTGCCCTTCTTGCCCTGCGGCGCGGGGCCGACGACCTTCAGCGGGGCGACGGCGTCACCGAATGCAAAGCGCATGTAATGCTCCTCGCCGTCGCGCCAGATCGTGAGATCAAGCCATTCGCTGAGCGCGTTGACGACCGATACGCCGACGCCGTGCAGGCCACCCGAAACCTTGTACGCATTTTCGTCCGACGTGTTCTCGAACTTTCCGCCCGCGTGCAGCTGCGTCATGATGACTTCGGCGGCCGACACGCCCTCTTCGCTGTGAATGCCGGTCGGAATGCCGCGGCCGTTGTCCTCGACCGAAACCGATCCGTCGGGGTTCAGCTGGATGAGAATCTTGTCGCAATGCCCGGCCAGCGCCTCGTCAATTGCATTGTCGCTTACTTCGAAGACCATGTGGTGCAGGCCCGACCCGTCGTCGGTGTCGCCGATATACATGCCGGGACGCTTGCGGACGGCGTCGAGCCCTTTCAGGACCCGGATCTGGTCAGCACCATATTCATTGGCATTGGGGGTGTTGTCGCGCGGCGTATCCGCGCCGGTCGCAGGTGTAGTTTCCATGCCGATTCTATAGGGAGATACCCTGCAAAACCCAAGGGAAATACGTTGTTGGTGGGCCGCCACTGCCATCGTGGACCGTTTTGTCACGCTGCGGCGTTAGGTCTGCGCAACGAAAAGGAGAGCAAGGTGAAACGATTAGCCCTTATGGCAGCCCTGGCAATAGCCGGACTGGCCACGCAGTCGGCGACAGCGCAGGTGACGACGCGCACGACCACGACCGTAACGCCGCGTGGCGCCGAGCGGACCACTGTCGTCCGCACACCCGTCCAAACCGAGCGTCGTACGCAAACGACCCGGCGCGTTGTGACTCGCACGCATCGCGACAGCGGCTGGCATCTTGGCCAGCGTCGCAAGGTTTGCACGGTGCGGTATCGCAATCACCGCCGCATCCGGACCTGCCGCTGGCGGTAACGCTTAAAGGCCCGGTTTGAATTTCAGACCGGGCCGAAGGTGCCGACGGGGGCGCGCACACCGGCATGGCCGCGCCGCTTCAGCTCAGCCTTGAGATCCTCAGGCTTAGGGGCCCAGATGAACCCGAAGCTGACCGTGCCGTGTTTGGTTTCGACGACATGATGCAGGCGGTGCGCCTGGATGATGCGCTTCATGTAATTTGATTTGGGGATGTAGCGGTGATTGAGCCGCTTGTGCACGATCAGGTCGTGGAAGCCGAAATAGATGGCGCCATAACCCGCGATTCCTGCACCGACCCATGCCGTCCATGCCGGCCAGCCGAGCTGGACGCCGCCCCACAACAGCCAGATGGACGGGGCGGCGAAGATGACTGCGTACAGGTCGTTCAATTCCCAATTGCCCGTACGCGGCCGATGGTGGCTTTCGTGCAGAAACCAACCGAAGCCATGCATCACCCAGCGATGGGCGACATAGGCAACGCCTTCCATCGCGGCGATGGTGGCAAAGAAAATCAGAATGCCGAGCAATATGGACATTAGCCGCATATAGGACGCGAGAAGTGCCTCGTCACCCCGTACTTGTCACGCCATTGACCTGTTTGCGAAAGCGCAGGTTCATGCGCATGAGGCAATGCGTGGAACACGCACAGCCTGACGGAGTGAACCAACGATGCGCCTTCTCCTAGCCGCCCTTCCCCTGCTCGCGCTGAGCGCCTGCGCAACGCCTGAAACGCGCGTACGGACGGCGCTTGTCGAGGCGGGCCTGCCGCGTCCTGTCGCCAGCTGCATGGCGCAACGCATGGTCGACCGGCTGTCGCTCGGCCAGCTGCAGAAGCTGTCGCGCCTGTCTGGGTTGACGAAAACGCAAATCGGGCAGCTTTCGGTCAGCGAACTGCTGCGCCGCACGCGCGCCCTGGGCGATACGGAGATATTGGCGGTAGTTACGACGGCGGGGCTTGGCTGCGCCATCGCGTCTTAAGGGTTGGCATCGGCGGCGGACTCATGCTTTAGGCCTTGGCAACTGCCAACCGGAGCGTGCCCGTGAACATTCATGAATATCAGGCCAAGGAATTGCTGGCCAAGTTCGGCGTCCCCGTCCCCGCCGGCTATGCGGCGATGTCGGTCGAAGAGGCTGTGGCGGCAACCGAAAAGCTGCCCGGGCCGCTTTATGTCGTGAAGGCCCAGATTCACGCGGGTGGTCGCGGCAAGGGCAAGTTCAAGGAACTGGGCCCCGATGCAAAGGGCGGGGTCCGGTTGGCAAAGACCGCCGACGAAGTGCGAGCGGCGGCCACCGACATGCTCGGCAACACGCTGGTGACGATCCAGACCGGCGAGCACGGCAAGCAGGTCAACCGGCTGTACGTCACCGACGGCGTCGACATCGCCAAGGAATTCTACCTCGCGCTGCTCGTGAACCGCGCGTCGGGGCGCATCGGCATGGTCGTCTCGACCGAAGGTGGCATGGATATCGAGGCCGTCGCGCACGACACGCCCGAAAAGATCGAGACGCTCGACATCGACCCCGCAACCGGGTTTATGCCGCATCACGGGCGTGCCGTCGCGGCGGCGCTCGGTCTTGAAGGCGATCTCGCCAAGCAGGCGGCCAACGTCGCGTCGAAGCTTTACGACGCGTTCCTCGGTACCGATGCAGAGCAGATCGAGATCAACCCGCTGGCGGTCACGGATGACGGGAAGCTCCTTGTCCTCGACGCCAAGGTCGCCTTCGACGGCAACGCCATGTTCCGCCACAAGGACCTGGCCGAGCTGCGCGACCTGACCGAGGAAGACCCGGCCGAGATCGAGGCATCGAAATACGATCTGGCCTACATCAAGCTCGACGGGAACATCGGTTGCATGGTCAATGGCGCGGGCCTCGCCATGGCAACGATGGACATCATCAAACTCAACGGCGAGTTCCCGGCGAACTTCCTCGACGTCGGCGGCGGCGCCACGACCGAAAAAGTCACCGCTGCCTTCAAGATCATCTTGCAGGACCCCGCAGTGAAGGGCATCCTCGTCAACATCTTCGGCGGCATCATGAAGTGCGACATCATTGCCGATGGCATCGTTGCGGCGGCCAAAGAAGTAAACCTGTCGGTCCCGCTGGTCGTCCGTCTCGAAGGCACGAACGTGCAGCAAGGCAAGGATATTCTCGCCAATTCGGGATTACCGATCGTGGCAGCGAACGACCTGGGCGATGCCGCAAAGAAGATCGTCGCCGAGGTCCGCAAGGCAGCGTAGAAGCAGGTCGGCGCAACGGGCTTGATATTTGAGCGCGGTTTGCCCACATGCGCCATAGTTGACGTTAACGTAAAGCGATTCTCAGGAGACGCCCCGTGAAGATCCTCGTCCCCGTAAAGCGGGTCATCGACTATAACGTGAAACCCCGCGTGAAAGCGGACGGCAGTGGCGTCGACCTTGCCAACGTCAAGATGAGCATGAACCCCTTCGACGAAATCGCCGTCGAGGAAGCCATTCGTCTGAAGGAAAAAGGTGTCGCGACCGAGATCGTCGCCGTGAGCATCGGCGAGCAGAAGGCGCAGGAAACGCTGCGCACTGCGCTCGCCATGGGTGCCGACCGCGCGATCCTGATCGTCAGCGAGACCGAGGTCGAGCCGCTGGGCGTCGCCAAGCTGCTCGCCAAGGTCGTCGAGGAGGAAGCGCCGGGCCTCGTCATTCTCGGCAAGCAGGCGATCGACGATGATTCGAACCAGACCGGCCAGATGCTGGCGGCATTGCTGGGCCGTCCGCAAGGCACGTTCGCGAGCGCTGTCACCGTCGAAGGCGACAGCGTGACCGTGACGCGCGAAGTCGATGGCGGGCTCGAAACGGTCAAGCTGCAGACGCCAGCCATCGTCACGACCGACCTGCGCCTCAACGAGCCGCGCTACGCCTCGCTGCCCAACATCATGAAGGCCAAGTCGAAGCCGATGGCGCAGAAGACGCCCGCCGATTACGGCGTCGATGTTGCCAAGCGCCTGACGACGATCAAGGTAGAGGAGCCAGCCAAGCGGCAGGCCGGCATCAAGGTCGCCGATGTCGATGAACTGATTGGCAAGCTTAAGGTTTTGGGAGTGGTCGAATGAGCGTTCTGGTCCTCGTTGAACATGACAATGCCGAGCTGAAGGACGCGACGCTCGCTGTCGTGACGGCTGCGGCGCAACTGGGCGAAGTCCATGCGCTGGTTGCCGGTTCGGGCTGCTCGGCAGTGGCCGACCAGGCCGCCAAGATCGCCGGCGTCACCAAGGTGCTGCTGGCCGACGACGCAGCCTATGGTCATGCGCTGCCCGAGAACATCGCGCCGCTGGTGGCCGGACTGATGGCGAATTACGACGCATTCGTCGCGCCGGCCACCGCCAACGGCAAGAACATCGCTCCGCGCGTGGCTGCACTGCTCGACGTGATGCAGATCAGCGAAGTCGTCGCCATCGAGGGTTCCGACACCTTCGTGCGCCCGACCTATGCGGGCAACGCCATTGCGACGGTCAAGTCGTCCGACGCCAAAAAGGTGCTGACCGTGCGCGGCACTGCCTTCGCCAAGGCCGAGAAGAGCGGCGGCAGCGCGAGCATCGAAGCGGTGAGCGCCGGTGGCGACGCCGGTCTGTCCAGCTTCGTAGGCGCCGAAATCGCCAAGTCGGAGCGCCCCGAACTCACCAGCGCCAAGATCATCGTGTCGGGTGGCCGCGCGTTGCAGAATTCGGAGAATTTCCACGCTCTGATCGAGCCGCTGGCCGACAAGCTGGGCGCGGGTGTCGGCGCCAGTCGTGCCGCCGTCGACGCAGGCTATGTGCCCAACGACTATCAGGTCGGTCAGACCGGCAAGATCGTCGCGCCGGAAATCTATGTCGCGGTCGGCATCAGCGGCGCCATCCAGCACCTGGCGGGCATGAAGGACTCAAAGGTCATCATCGCCATCAATAAGGACGAGGATGCGCCGATCTTCCAGGTCGCCGACATCGGCCTGGTTGGCGACCTTTTCAAGATCGTGCCGGAGTTGACCGAGAAGCTGTAATATGCAGCTATGCTGCTATGAAATATAGCTTTTTACCTGTCGTCGTTGCAACGTCGGTCGTGGCGGCTCCCCTTGGCGCATCACCGCGCGAGCCCGAAATGCTGGCGCCCTCGTCGCCTTGGAACGTCAACTACGGCGATGATTCGTGTCGCCTTGCGCGGGTCTTCGGTTCGGACGACGCGATGACTTTCCTCGTATTCGACCAGTTTGCGCCCGGCGACGCCTTCAAGCTGACATTGGGCGGCAAGCGCTTCCGCAATATCTCGAACGGTGGCCGCGCCAGCGTGCGCTTCGGGCCAGATGAAGCGGAACAAACGCGCCAATATTTCACGGGAAATTACAGCAAGGACCTGCCCGCCCTTATCCTGCGGGGTGACATACGCATGGATAGTCTGGAGGACCGCCCCGGGAAGGCCAAAGCACTGTCGAACGACGACACGCCGCCCCTTTCGCCCGCTCGCATCGCCGCAGTAACGGAACTCATCATCGACAGGCCGCTGAGCCGCCCCGTAAAATTTGCGTTGGGGTCGATGCGCGCGCCGATTGCCGCGCTCGACAAGTGCCTCGATAGTCTGATGTCGAATTGGGGCATCGACGTTGCGCGACATTCGACGCTTTCACGGCGCACCATGCCGACAGGCAATCCTTCGAGCTGGATCGTCAGCGGCGACTATCCGCTCAGCGCCATGTTCAGGGGCGCGCAGGGGATCGTCAATTTTCGCCTGAGCGTGGACGCCGAAGGCAAGCCGACCGGTTGCCACGTCCAGCAATCAAGTCGCCCGCCCGAATTCGACACGACGGTCTGCAAGGCATTGATGCGCCGCGCCAGATTTACCCCGGCGCTGGACAAGGACCGCCAGCCGCTGGCGAGCTATTTCCGCGGGACGGTCGTCTTCAAGACCGGCTGACCGGCGGCGCTCAGGCGTAGTACGACGACACCGGCAACGGCCGACAGCAGCGAGCCCATCAGCACGCCGATCTTGACCGCGTCGGCCTGGGGTTGCGTCGGAAAAGCCAGCCCGCCGATGAACAGGCTCATGGTGAAACCGATGCCGCACAGCAGCGACACCCCATAGACCTGCGGCCAACTCGCCTTCGAGGGTCGGGTCGCGAGTTTGAGCTTCACGGCGAGCCAGACGCTGCCGAATACGCCGACCTGTTTGCCGATGAACAATCCCAGCGCGATCGCAAGTGGCAGGGGGGCAAAAAGCGCAACATCGCCGCCCAGCGAGACGCCAGCATTGGCAAAGCCGAACAGCGGCACGATCGCAAAGGCGACCCAGGGGTGTAGTCCGTGTTCCATCCGATGCAGCGTCGAGTCCTCGTCGTCAGGCGCGCCCGGCGTGTTCTCGATGGGCACTGCCAGCGCGGCGAGTACCCCGGCGACAGTGGCATGCACACCGGACAGCAGCATGAAATACCAGAGCAGCGCGAAAACCGCCAAATACCAGAGCGGATGCTTCACGCCCAACCGGTTCATTCCGAACATCGCGGCCAGTGTGATCAGCGATGCGCCGAGCGCCGCCCAGTTGAGCGCGGCGGTATAGAAGAGCGCTATGATCGCGACCGCACCCACGTCGTCGACGATGGCGACCGTGGTGAGGAAGAGCTTGAGCGAAGTCGGTGCGCGCTTGCCGAGCAAGGCAAGCAGACCCAGCGCAAAGGCGATGTCGGTCGCTGCCGGTATCGCCCACCCACGGGTCAGCGTGGGATCAGCGCCAGCAAGGGTGAGATAAACCAGCGCCGGCAGCGCCATTCCGGCGGTGGCCGCAATGAACGGCAGCCGCCTGTCGGCCCAGCTCGCCAGATGCCCGTCGACGAACTCGCGCTTGATCTCCAGCCCCACCACCAGGAAGAACAGGGCCATCAGCCCGTCGTTGATCCACAGATGCACCGTCATCGCGCCAAGCTTCGGTGTTAGGACGGGGCCCGTCTCCAGATGAAGAGCATGGAAATAGGTTTCCGCCAGCGGTGAATTGGCAATGATCATGGCCAAAGCCGCCGCGCCCATCAGCAGAATACCGCCCGCTGCTTCCGAACGGAGAAAGGCGCGCATCGCGGAACGGGGTTTTCGAGTGAGTTTACGGAACATGATTTAGCTTAGCGCCATCTGGGACTCAGCGCACGGTAAACCGAACCTGGTCGATCACCCTTCCGCCGGGATCGAGCAGAGCCAGCCGGTGCGTGCCGGGACCCGCCATCACCTGGGGCCGGGCGTCGGCGTCACCCAGATCGCGACGGTCGAGGACGAGCCGGTGCCCCACAACCGCACCCGTGACCGCGACGCCCATCCGTTGGCGGTCGATCGGAATGTCAGGATCGAGCGCGAACACGCTGCCCGAGACGGGGTTTACGATGCGGGGGCGGCGCGCGGCGGCGGGGGCGGCGATCTGTCGTGACTGGCCGGTGCCGGCCAAGAACCAGTCGGTGCGCGGCGGCTCAATGGCATTCGCAAAGCTGACGCGGCGTTGTTCGAGCCCCGGCGGACGCGAAGGCGGAGCGCCGGGGCGATCCCGGTTCAGCGCCATCATCACGTCGCGCCAGACCGGGGCAGCGCCGCTGGTGCCCGATACTGCCTTCATGCTGTCGCCCTCGAGATTGCCAACCCATACGGCGACCGTAAAGCGGTCGGTAAAGCCGACGCACCAGTTGTCGCGCATCGCCTTTGACGTGCCGGTCTTGACCGCGGCCCAAAAGGGCAGGCGCAACGCACTGTCGACACCGAAAGTACTCGACCGCGCGGAAGCATCCGACAGGATGTCGCTGACGATCCACGCCGCCTGCGGGCTGACGACTTGCCGAGCGTCGCCAGCGGGATCGGACCGGCGCAGGCGCAGCGACGCGAACCGCCCGCCGTTCGCCAGGCTGCGATAGGCATTCGCCTGTTCGAGCAAGGTGACTTCCGCCGAGCCGAGCGCGAGCGAGAAACCGTAATATTGCCCGTCCTCGACCAAACCGCGATAGCCGGTATCCCAAAGCCGATTGCGGAATGCCTCGACGCCGCCGACGAGCAGGGT
>JANMJZ010000069.1:0-5001 GCA_031371635.1 Sphingomonadales bacterium
TTGCAGTACCAGTCGGTAAAACGCAGCGCGAGCATTTCGGCGTCGGGCGAATAGGGTCCGGGTGTAAAGCCCGGGCTATTCACGCCCAGCTGATTGTTCTCCGCCAGTTCCTTGTCCTGCAAGTTCGTGCGGGTCCACAAATCGGCGAGATTGTCGACCGTGTAATCGACCCCTTCGACCGCATCCTTGTGGACGATCCATTTGCCGGTCACGTGCGTTTCGGTCGGGCTGATCGGCATCGCGCTGAACATGAACGTGTGATCGGCGGTCGCGTGTACGAAGCAGTGCGGATCGATGGCCATGCGCATCGACCCGATGGAGCCGTCGTTCAGGTCGCACATCAGTTTTTTGACCGCATGCTGGCCGTCCATTGTGATCGAGACACAGCTTGCGCTCAACGCGAAGCGGGCCAACTGCCACCAGTCTCCTTCGACAGCATCGGTCTCAAGCCCGATGACTTCCATTTCATTGAGAAATTTCTGTGCCGCAGCATCGCCCTCGATATCAAAATGCTTAGACATGCCAACGGGGAAGGTGCGCGCGAGCTCGGGATGGCCGGTCGCGCAATGATAGCATTCGCGGCCGTTTTCCATGACGAGCTTCCAGTTGGCGTTCTCGACGAGCACGCTCTGGAAGGCAATCTTGGCCTCGTCCCATTTATGCGGCGCTGCATAGACGGCCAGCTTCTCGGCGAACTCGCCGAATGCCGGCGGCTCATCGGCGAAACAGATGAACATTGCCCCGGCCACAATTTCCAGCGCGATCGGCTTCAGCCCGTGCGTGCTCTTGTCGAAGTCGTCCGCCATCCGGTTGGCCGCGAACAGCGACCCGTCGAGGTCGTAGGTCCAGCGATGATAGGGGCAGACAAGCTTCGGCCCGGACCCGCTGCCGGGCTGGCACAGGATCGAACCGCGGTGGCGGCAGCTGTTGTGGAACGCGCGGATGACGTCGTTGCGATCGCGGATGATGATTACGGGCCATTTCCCGATCATCAACGCGACATAGCTGCCCGGCTTGGGCAGTTCGCAGGTGAAGCCCGCCATCAGCCAGCTGGTCCCGTACATGGCCTGCAAGTCGAAATCGAAAACTTGCGGCTCGTTGTACAGCCCACCAGGCAGACAATGGCCATCGCGGCGGGCATCGAGCAAATTGCCGATCCGGACCAGATCCATCTTTTCATCCCTGAAACACTATTGGGGGAGGACGTGAACGATGGCTTGTGGCGCCGCCAATCCGATTTTCTCATAAGCCTATGTCAAATCGACAGCGTTCCGGTCTAGCAAGCGCGCTATCATCTGTTCGGCAAGGGGGGTCCGGTCATCGCTAACCGCAGCAGTATCAACCGTCGCTGGCTGCCCTTGAACGCGCTGCGCGCCTTCGATGCCGTCGGTCAGAACTCCAGCTTCACGCTCGGCGCGGCGGCGCTTTCGGTTTCGCAAAGCGCGATCAGCCGCCACGTCATCGGCCTTGAGGAATTGCTCGGCAAACCTCTGTTCCTGCGCGAAGCATCGCGTCTGGCCCTGACGCCGGAAGGGGAAGCACTGCTCCCCGTCGTCAGCAAATGCTTCGACCGGATCGAACAGACGATGAATGCGATCCGTGACGACACGGTGACCCGTCCGGCGTTGCGCATCCATATTCCGCCATCGCTGCTGCAGCAGCTTTTCATGCCTATGCTCCGCGATTTCCGCGCTGAGCATCCCGACGTGCGGCTCGACGTCTCCAGCGCTCACGTGACCGGCCTGCCCTCGACCCATTTCGACATGGCGATCGTCTACGACCGGCCCAACGTCGACGATCGGATCACCGATTTGCTATGGATGGTCCGCGTGGCGCCGCTGTGTTCGCCGCAAACGGCCCGGTCCGCGGAAGGGCGATCGATCACCGATTTCCTGGCCCATGAGGAGCTGTTGCATCTGAAGCTGGAGGGCGAGCAGCGCGACCTGCTCTGGTCGTCCTACCTGCGAGTGGGCGGCATCGACGTACCGACGACCGGGGGGCTGGCGTTCGACACCGCAATAGCGTCCGCCCAATATGCTATGGCAGGCGGCGGGGTCTTTTTGGGCGACATCGACATGTTCGCCGAGGAGATCGAGGCCGGGCGACTGGTAAAGCCCTACGACCTCACCGTTGAGGACGGCTATGGCTATTACCTGAAGCTGCACGCCGACGATTTGTCCGACCCCGACATCGCCATGTTCCGTCGCTGGCTCATCAACCGGTTCAGCGCCTTTCCCCGCAAGGCAACTACGGGTTAGGCCTAGAGCGGATCGTTCCCCGGAAGCATCAAGACGAGCGGCGGATGGTCCGCCTCTGCCAGGAAGGCCAACAGGTCGGCACCCGCCAGCCCTAGCGTCGCAGTATTGCGCAAGGGGTGCACATTGACGCGGGATGCCTCGGAGAGACGACTGTCGATCACCACACGCACCTGCCCTTCGGCATCGTTGATTGCCGCCAAAGGCGTGACCGATCCTGGCGTCACGCCGAGCAGGCGTACCATGTCCTCGGCCTTGCCGAAGCTAAGCTTTTTCGAACCCATCGCCACCGGCAGCGCCTTGAGATCCACCCGCGCGTCATGGGGCGCGCTCACCAGCCAGAAGCGCCCCCCGGCATCCTTGAGGAATAGGTTCTTCGTATGCGCGCCGGGGATCAACGCATGCAGCGCCGCACTTGCCTCCACGGTAAACACGGCCTCATGTTCATGCCGCTCGGCCGCGATGCCGAGGCGATCGAGCGTCGCCATCAGCCGAGCTTCGTTCGCCGCATCCCTGCTCACTTGAAGATCACCGTCCGGGTTCCACTTAGCATGACGCGGTGCTCGAGATGCAGCTTGACCGCCCGCGCCAGCACCCGGCTCTCGGTGTCCTGCCCCTCGGCGATCAGGTCGTCCACGGTATCGGCATGATCGACAATTGACACGTCCTGCGTGATGATCGGCCCTTCGTCGAGGTCGGGCGTCACGTAATGCGCCGTCGCGCCGACCATCTTCACGCCGCGATCATAGGCACGGTGATAAGGCTTTGCTCCCTTGAATCCGGGCAGGAAGCTGTGGTGGATATTTATGACCCGCCCGTCGAGCTTGCGGCAGAGTTGGTCGCTGAGAACCTGCATGTAGCGCGCGAGGATGATGAGATCGACTTGCTGTTCCTCGACCATCGAGACCAGCCGCGCTTCCTGCTCGAGCTTGTTTTCCGGTGTGACCGGGAGGTGGAAGAAAGGGATACCCTCATGCGCGGCACGCCCCTGCCAAGTCGTATGGTTCGAAACGATGCTGGTCACGTCCATCGGCAGCCGTCCGGTCGACGTGCGATAGAGCAGGTCGTTGAGGCAATGCCCACCGCGGCTGACCATGATCATCGCCCGCGCCTTCTGGCTCAGGTCATGCACCCGCCAGTCGAGGCGGAATGCGGTGGAGACCGGCATGAACGCCTCTGTAAAACGCTCCCGCGTCATGCCGGAGGGAACGGCAAATGCGATGCGCATGAAAAAGCGGCCCGTGCTCCGCTCGTTGAACTGCGCGCTTTCGACGATATTGCAATCCGGGCTGAGGATTGAATTCGAAACGGCGGCCACGATTCCCTTGCGGTCCTCGCTCGCCACCAACAGAACGAACTCACTTGCGCTCGACATCGTGATATCCCCCATCGGGCGTATGCCCATCATCGGGTCCGGCTAGCCGGTCAGCCAATTGGGCGTCGCGTTAGTTTTTTTAGACTCGTTCATGAAGAATTTCTCATCCCCGCCACGGAAGGCGGGTCATTTGGCGCCATCTCGCTCGCGCAACGGCGCATTCGGGGGCGGAGCGCAGATGGCGGGAATCAAGATATTTATCCGTATTCCTAAATTATATTTGCCAATGCCGAAAAATCGGTCAGTTGCTATCACTGCACCCCCCAGCCAGCCTTGCGGTTAGCTCGGGGAGTTCGGGGTGAAATTAACCAATGAAAAATTGGTTAGACAACAGGGGGTAATCGAAATGAAGGCCAAGTGGAGTCTCTCGACAGCGGTATTCGTGCTCGCAGCAATGGGCGCCGGTGGCGCGCCCGCATTTGCACAGACTGCACCTGCCGCTGCCCCCCCGGCTGACACCACAACGGCGGACGATCGCCGTGCTCCCGACATCGTGGTTACGGCAACTCGCCGCAACCTGGCGCTGCAGGACGTTCCGATGACACTGCAGGCTTTCTCGACAGACACGCTGAGCAAACTCAACGTCAGTACGTTTAACGACCTAATCAAATATACCCCCAACATCACTTTCTCGAACAACGGCCCGGGCCAGGGCGCCATCTTCATGCGCGGCCTGTCGGCGGGCTTCGCCGGTCAGCAATCTTCAGCAACGATCGGCGGTTTCCCGAACGTCGCTCTGTATCTCGACGACCAGTCGATGCAGTTCCCGGCCCGTAACGCGGACGTCTATGTCGCTGATATGGAACGCGTCGAAGTGCTGGAGGGCCCGCAAGGAACGCTCTTCGGCGGCGGTGCGCAAGCAGGCGTGGTGCGCTACATTACCAACAAGCCCAACCTCAGCAAGTTCGAGGGTCGGCTCGAGGGAAGTTTCGGCGGCACCGCAGGCGGCACAACAAACAGCTCGTTCAACGCCGTCTTCAACCTGCCTATTGTCGAGGACAAGCTGGCGCTCCGCGTGGTTGCGTATGGCGATCACCGCGGCGGATATATCGACAATAAGCTTTCGACGTTTACGCGTCGGCCTTCAGACCTTGGATCGTACTATCTTGCGTTCAACGGCAACGGGAACCAGCTGACGCCGGCCCAACAAACCCGCGGCGGAAAGTACGACAATGCGGCGCTCGTTGAGGACAACTTCAACCCCGTTGATTATGCCGGTGGGCGCGCTGCGCTGGCCTGGCAAATCGCCCCGGATTGGGACCTGCTCGTTACGCAGTCGTACCAGAAACTGGAATCGAAGGGCACGTTCGCGGTCCAGACCTATACCTATGATTACGCGCCGCTGACGGGCCTTTCGTCGACGCTGTTTTC